>JALUEA010000058.1 GCA_027053135.1 Candidatus Altimarinota bacterium | reverse complement strand
ATGAAGGGTTTATTAAATTGATGATTGATGATGGGACAACCGATCCAGAAAATTATATTTATTATTTAATGGCGGGAGTTGCAACTGGATTATTGCATAGAGATGCATTTTCTCGTTTTTATGGATACGCAGGGAACACCTTTCCACCGTTTAATGGAATGTCTGGATTTACAAAGGCTGATGCACAGAGAGGGATTAAGGAAGTGTTATTGAAAGAAGGAGCACCAAAAGGATCTACAAATCCTGATGATTATTATAATATTTGGGATGGTCCACCAAAATATTTTGGAGCATGGGTACATAGTAATATTATGACGATACCATCAACATTAGAAAGAACTATTATTAACTTAGGGCAAAAAGCAGCTGGGAAATTTGATCATGATAATGCGGGGTTATTAGCATCGATAGGAGATGCTGATACTGCAGGAAAAATGTTAGCACAGGGGTCTACGGGTAGCTTAGAGACGAAAAATACCGTGTATAGTCAGTCTATTTATGGACAGGTTCAGCATATTTTAGGTATGGCAAACCAGAATTATACTGATGAAGATATGTTTCAGAAATTACAAAAATCAGTCGCACGACAGGCTGGATTTTTTTCTGCAACAGATGCATTGATTAACAGTCGATTAGAGTCGTCAAAATCAAAATTTAAGGTAACAGAAGATTTTTTACGAAGAAGTCCGCGTTCCGATGGACATGGATATACGACACGAGATTATTTACAAATGGGGCGAGAAATTTATTCGCATGTGTATACTCCAGAATTTAAAGTATTAGCAGAAGAGTTTTTATTTGCTGATCAATATAATAATGATCCAGATGGATTACAGAAAAAATGGAAAGAATTGTTGGAACGATATCCATATATAAAAAGTCATATTTTTAAAGGGGAAGCAATACCAAAAATGAATAATAAAGGAAATATAGATCAAGATTATTCTGTTATTGTTACTAAAATATTTAATCATTACTTTATTGATCATCCTGATGCGAGAAAAAATGTTGAAGCGGTGGCACATGCTGCACAAGATATATATTTTGGGAAAGAAGGTCATTGGGGGGAAACTGATACAGGGAATATTCCATATCAATTTGTAGAGAGTTATAAAAAAACACGAGGAATGAATCCGTTGTCATAGTTGTCATAACAGAAGAATATCTGTTTTGACAGTTTGTGAGAGAAGTATTAAGATTTGCGTGATATAATTATTACACTATTTCACATTACGCACTCATGGTTAAAAATATAAATGATGGTAAAAATAAAGCCTTAGATATTGCAATTGCACAAATTCAAAAAGAATATGGAGAAGGGGCTATTATGAATCTTGCGGAGGCAAAGTCTATGGATGTAGAAGTTATTCCAACTGGTTCTATAGGACTGGATATTGCTCTTGGAGGGGGGATTCCGAAAGGGAGAATTATAGAAATGTATGGTCCAGAAAGTTCAGGAAAAACAACTGTTGCATTGCATGTTGCTGCAGAATGTCAGAAACAAGGGGGGATGGTGGCTTTTATTGATGCAGAGCATGCGTTAGATCCAGAATATGCAAAAAAGATTGGGTTGAATTTAGAGAAATGTGTTATTTCACAACCAGATTCTGGAGAACAAGGACTTGAAATTACCGAATTATTAACACGATCGGGGGCGGTAGATTTAATTATTGTTGATTCTGTTGCCGCTCTTACACCGAAAGCTGAGTTAGAAGGAATGATGGGAGATTCGCATATGGGATTACAGGCACGGCTTATGTCACAAGCATTACGAAAATTAACATCGGTTGTTTCAAAAACAGGAACAACAGTAGTATTTATAAATCAGCTTCGAATGAAAATAGGGGTAATGTTTGGAAACCCAGAAGTAACAACAGGAGGAAATGCATTAAAATTTTATTCATCTGTTCGAATTGAGATTCGTCGAGGAAAGAAAATTGAAGTTGGAACAGGGGATAATAAAGCATGTACTGGGAATGAAGTAAAAGTAAAAGTGGTAAAAAATAAAGTTGCTCCTCCATTTAAACAGGCAGAATTTGATATTATGTATAATGAAGGAATTTCAAAAGCAGGAGATCTTATTACGGTTGGAGTAAAAGAAGGAATTGTGAAGAAAGCAGGAGCCTTTTATTCATATGGAGATATTCGGTTAGGGCAAGGGATAGAGAAAGCAAAAGCTTTTTTAAAGGAGAATCCTGAGATTTTTGATGATATTCGATCAAAAGTAATAGAAGCAACAGGTATTAAGTCAAGAGTTGTTCAGTCAGCAACAGAAGAAGAGGAATAGGAAAGAGGGAAAAAGTCTTTGACCTTTAGTCTATTTTAATTTATACTCATTCGGCTATAAGCCGAGATGGCGAAATTGGTAGACGCGCGAGACTCAAAATCTCGTTTCTTTCGGGAAGTGTGGGTTCGATTCCCACTCTCGGTACCAGAAATTATATATATTTTCTTTTTATGAACGAAGTAACAAAAATTAGTGTGCAGGTGCGAGATGTAAATGATCGACCAAAAGATGTACGAGCGAAGGGAATGATCCCTGCGGTTATTTATGGTTTTGGAATAGATCCAACACCTCTTCAATGTGATTATCAAGAATTTCGAAAAGCACTTCGAATTACTGGACGATCAACAGTAATGACTTTAGAGTTAGATGGAAAAAATATTTCAACGCTTGTAAAAGATATTCAGTATAATCCACTTACTGATGAGTTTGAACATATAGATTTTCTTGCACTTGATGATAATGCTCCAATTAAGGCAAAAATTAAAGTTCGATATACGGGGTTATCGCCTGCAGAAAAAAATCTTCAATCTGTTATTAGTAAACCAACAACCGAAGTAGAGATATCATGTCTTCCAAAACTTTTGAAGAAAGAGATTTTGATTGATCTTGGAGTATTGAAAAACTTTTTTGATAAAGTAACTGTTGCAGATCTTGATATTTCAAAAGAAGAAGGAATTGAAGTCTTAACTCCTGCTGATGCTGTTATTGTTCAAGCAAATACTCCAAAAGGAGGAATTGCTGCGATTGAAAAAGATTCAGCAGAAGCGTAATTCTCTTTTTACTATAAAAAGTAACAAATTTTTATTTGTTACTTTTTTTGTCTTTTTTCTGTTTGCATAAATATATACTCTTGTGGTATGTTATATCTGCATTTTTTTCGCCAAAGGAGATAGTGTTCTATTTATCCTTTCGCGTGAAAGATTTTTTCTTACTCTTTCATCCATAAAATTATGAGTACACCACTTGTACACTATGAAACAATGTTTTTATTTGCTCCAGAATTAGCAGAAACAGCAATTAAAAAAGAAATAAAACTTTTAAAAGAAAAAATTTCTACAATAGCTGGAGTTGAAGATGCTATTACTTTTGAAGACCATTGGGGAAAACGAAAATTGGAATATGCTATTAAAAAACGAGATACAGGGTATTATGCTGTTTTACAATATAATTTCCCGCCTCAAGAAATGAGAGATTTTGATGAAGAACTTCGTCTTGATGCAAATATTCTTCGACATTTAACAATTCGAGTACCAGCAAAAGAAAAGAAACCACTTACATATGAAGAAATCATGGAAGAATACCAAGATTTTATAAATGAAAAAGTTGCAGGAAAACGAAAAGTGAAGAAAATTTCAACACGAAAGGAAAGTCTTAATATTAAAAAATAATTCTTTAAATCTATACTATGGCACAACCAAATTCAACAATGGTCGATAAAAAAAAGAAAGATCAATTCATAGCACGAAAAATTGAAGTAATTGATTATAAAAATTTCCCATTATTAAAACGAATTGGAGTTTCTTTTTATGGGAAAATTAAACCTCGAAAATATACTGGAACACAACTTCAAAACCAAAAATATATGGCGGTTGCGATAAAACGAGCACGATTTATGGGACTTCTTCCATTTATCAAATAATTTTTTCTTATTTATACATTTATTCGTTTCTTCTACTTGAGAAGAACATTCTTTAAACTTTATATATTATGGCAAAAAAAGGAATACACCCGAAATACGAGAAAACTACATTTGTTTGTGGTTGTGGGGCAACTCATGTAATTAATTCTACAATGGGAGGAGAAGTTCATATTGATTTATGTTATGAATGCCATCCATTTTATACTGGAAAAACACGAACTATCGATACAGCTGGTCGATTGGATCGGTTCCGAGCGCGGGAAGCAGCTGCAAAGAAACAAAAATAGTCCCTTTTATAATTGATAATAAAATGATTCAAAAAAAATTCTTCTTTTGGTTTTTTGTGTATTTTTCTCTAAACAAGAGAAGGTTTTATTGAATATATATTTATATTAGAAATAAAAGACTTCTCTGTATATGTAGTATAGAGAAGTCTTTTTTATTGTTTTATTTTTTACCATTTTTTTATGTCTTACCAAATTGTGAAATCATTACCAACAGTAGAAGAGTTGCATGAAGCATATCCTTTAACAGATAATCTACGAGATCAAGTGCAAAATGATATTAGAGAAATTCAGAATATTCTTGCAGGAAATGATCCTCGAAAACTTTTGATTATTGGTCCGTGTAGTGCATGGCCATCAGAAGCGGTGATTGAGTACGCAAAAGCATTACTTCCACTTAAAGAAAAATATTCTGATCATATTAAATTTGTAATGCGAGTATATATTCAAAAACCACGAACAACGGTTGGGTGGGTTGGACCAGTGAATCAGCCAAATCCATTTGAAAAACCTGATATTGCAAAAGGATTTGCATATTGTCGACATATGATGCTTGAAATCATAAAGATGGGGTATGCTATTGCAGATGAAGTATTATATACGCATAAAAAAGGATATTTTACTGATTTATATTCATGGGTAGCAATTGGAGCACGGAGTACAGAAGATCAAGAACACCGTATTTTTGCGTCAATGCTTGATATTCCCGTAGGATTGAAAAACTCAACAGATGGAAGTATTGAAAAAGGGGTAAACTCTATTATTGCTTCGCAATATTCGCATACGTTTGCTCTTTCAGGATCGCAAATTATCACTGATGGAAACCCATATGCTCATTTAATTTTACGAGGAGGAAATGGAAAGAGTAATTACGATATAGATTCGCTTATACATGCTTCAACACTTTTGGTATCAAAAAAAGTTTCGAATCCAGCTATTATTGTAGATGTATCGCATGATAATTCTCTTGATCCTGAAACAGGAAAGAAAGATC
Source organism: Candidatus Altimarinota bacterium (assembly GCA_027053135.1). Classification (GTDB taxonomy): domain Bacteria; phylum Patescibacteriota; class Gracilibacteria; order CAIRYL01; family CAIRYL01; genus SZUA-1403. The sequence goes on along the minus strand of JALUEA010000058.1, from coordinate 8,318 downwards.
CATTACGACAACCACAAATTATAGATTCTGTACTGGAGAGTATGCAACAAGAACCACATTTACAGACGGTTATAAAAGGATTTATGGTAGAGAGTTTTTTGGAAGACGGAAAACAAAATATAAATGCATGCACAAGTCTTTCTGATGTTATAAAAGGAGTATCAATTACAGACGGATGTATTGGTTTGTCGAATACAATTACCATGATAGAGCATTTAGCAGAAAAACTTGCAAAGAAAAAATAAATATCAATACAAGGCATCATATGATATGCTTTTGCTGTATTACTCTTTAGAGAAATTGTATGTCTGAAGTTATTGAAAATCCAACACTTGAAGAATTTGTAAAAAATAAAACCTATATTGGAACTATTGAAAAAACGGTTTTTGGAGGGAAAGGGATTATTACTATTGAAGGGTTTACGGTATTGATTAAAAACGGGATAGAAGGACAAAAAGTAGAGTATCTTGTTACAAAAAAGAAAAAAAAATACGCAGAGGGACGAGTAGAAAAAGTTTTAGAACATTCAGCACTTGAAATTCCTGAAACGGAACGACGCAACCCTCTTCCTGGTTGTCCGTACCAAAATATTGCGTATGAACATCAATTACAATTGAAACATGAACAACTCTCTGAAATTTTTCGAAAATACGATGGTGTTCGTATTCCAAAATGTAAATCGTCTCCAGATATATTTGGGTATCGGAACAAAATGGAGTTTTCCATTGGGTACGAAAAAATGACACGACAAATTATTGATGGAAAAAAAATTTGGCATGATGAAGGAGTTGCCGTGGGGTTTCATCCAACAGGGTCGTGGTCCGAAGTTGTTTCTATCGATGATGTGTTTCTGGCAAGTGAAGCCGTTAATATTTTACGGCGTGCAATAGAGCGTTTTTTACAAAAAACGGATTGTTTACAGAAAACACCTTGGAATCCGTTTATTTCAAAAGGATTTTGGAGAGGTCTTATTTTTCGAGAATCAAAATGTACTGGTGATATTATTATTAATTGTATTGTCTCTTCGCATCAAGAAATATCATTTTGGAAGTCTTTTATTTCGCATATTATAGAGTGTTCCTTACTAGTTGGATCACAGGTTATTGGAATATTAGAAACGGTTCATGAAGGGAAAAGTGATGGAATACAGAACCCCAAAATAACCCCATTATATGGGGCTTCTCGAATGAGAGAAACATTAGGAAATTTGCAATTTGAAATTTCTCCTTTTGCTTTTTTTCAGACTAATACGAAAGGGGCTGAAGTATTGTATGATACTGTTAAAGAAAAGATAGGGGAAACAGCAGGAAAAAATGTTTTAGATTTATTTTGCGGAGCAGGAACTATTGGAATGTACTGTGCAAGTGATGCGAATATGATTGTTGGGATTGAATTGGTCGAAGAAGCTGTGCAACAAGCAAAACAGAATGCAAAAATAAATGATATTACGAATGCAGAATTTATTGCTGGAAAAGTGGAAATGGTGTTACCAGATGTTTTAGATCAAGATGATTTTGAAACGGTTATTATTGATCCCCCTCGTGTTGGTATGCACCCAAAAGCACTGCAGTATGTTGCAGAATTACCTATAAAAAAACTGGTGTATGTGTCATGTAATCCGACTACATTAGAACGAGATGTACAGATGTTGAAGGAATATGGTTGGAACTTGAAAGAAGTACAAGGGGTTGATATGTTTCCTCATACGCCTCATATTGAAGTCGTGGCTGTTATTGAAAAATGGTAAAATTTTAAGGAGTATTTGGTGTATACTCCGTTTGGTACCATACTTCAGCCATTTTAACATCTTTTTTTATTTGAGAAATGAGATCGGATTGAGACCGAAATTTTTGGACTTCACGAATTTTTTTGATTAGGCGAAACTGGATTTTGCTTTTTTCTGGTATGTTTTTTAAAAAATCAGTGGCACTTTTGGTAAGTGTTTCTAATACATAAATTTCAATACGAAATTCTGTGTTCTGAAAGGTTGGGCGTGGTCCAAGATGAAGGAGACCAAATACCGTTTGGTTTTGGTAGGTAAGCGTCACTATAAAGACTCCAGAATTTTTTTGTAATTCTAATTGTTTCGTAAGTGACGAAACGCGGATATTTATGGTCGGAAACCCGAGGGTTCGTCCGCGTCTGTCGCCTGTTTGTGTTTCTCCTGTAAATATCGTCATATGAAAAAGTTAGTCTTTTAATCCGATAAAGAGTGATGGAGTTTTCTTGAGTTTTTTTGGTGTGATTGCAATTATTAAGTACCGTGTAAAGGTTATAGCAGTAAACATAGAGACGATTATACCAAGTGCAAGAGTAATTGAAAATGCTTTGATAATTGATGTTCCGAGAGCAAACAGGATAAAACATGTTATGAGAGATGAGATATTCGAATCTCGTATTGATGACCATGCTTTATCAAATCCTATCATAACGGCAGAATCAAAACTTTCACCTTTTTTGAGTTCTTCTTTTATTCGTTCATAAATTAAGACATTCGCATCGACTGCCATACCAATTGATAATATAACTCCTGCTACTCCTGATAAGGTTAATACAAACCCAAAATACTTAAAAAGAGAGATGAGTAATAAGGCATAAAATCCAAGTGCTACTATTGCTAAAAACCCGGCAAATCGGAAGAAAAACAGCATCCATATTGAAACAAGAGTAAACCCAATTATTGCTGCTTTAAGTGAAAGTGAGAGGGCTTGAGCTCCTAAACTTGCCGAAATTTTTCGTTCTGATGTGAGATGAATTGGTGCTGGAGTTGCTCCCGAGTTTAATTTTTCTGCTAATTCCATTGCTTCTTTTTTCACAATATGAATGTTTTTTCCGCCAAGTGAAATTTGCGCATTTCCATTTATTCGTTCTCTAACACATGGGGCAGATATATTTTCGTGATCGACAAACATGGCAAATTGGTCACCATGTTTCCCACAGATAGTATTGGTATGTTTTGCGAGCTCTCCTGTTATTTGACCGAATATTTTTCCTCCTTCTTGTGTAAACTCGATATTTACAACGGGTTTACCAGTGTTTTTATCCGTTCCAACTTTTGCTACTTTAAACTTTCCTCCATCAAGAGCGGTAGGTGCCCATGGAGAAAGGCTTAGATAGAGAAATCGAAGAGACCGTGCATCTTCTGTATGCGGTACTTCTTTGAGTTTATACTCTTCTCGGGCTGATTGGTCGAGTGTTGAGAGATTTATGAGACTATAAAGATATTTTCCTGTTTTGGAATCAAATTTCTCTTTTTTAATGAGATCTGATCCATATACATTTGCATCGCCTTCAGCAAGGTTTGAAAGCTCTTTTATTTCTTTAATATGCGTTTTTTCTAAAACTTGATCGATACTCAGATTTGTTTCTACTGGAAATTTTTTCGCTGCTTCAGAAAAACTTTTTTTGGCATGAAGAGAGACTCGTTCTTTTTGTTTAAGAGGTGATGTGTAATAGGTTAAAAGAGTAATACCATTTGGGAAGTATTGAGGGGCTGGGTCCCACCCTACAAAGTCTGGGTTTTGGGTTATAAGTTTTTTCGCAAGGTCCTTATCTCCAAATGTTGCATTTGTTACTTCATCTAAAAACGCGTCTTCAAGATTGAGGACTCGACCTTCTTTTGTTTTGGTAAGAGGAAGTGCTACCGCATCAAACGATTGTTTCTTTTCGATAGCGTTTTCAAGAATTTTTTTTGCTTCTTGTTGGATAGATTCAAGACTTCTTGGTGTTTTAAACTCAAGAGAGGTTACTTTCGCAAGTTTTGCCCTGTTTTCAGGTGTATCAATATCAGATGTAAGCTCAACTGTTACAAACCAATCATTTCCTCTATGAGAAGAGAAAACGGCTACTTCTTTTGTTCCATCGGGATCTATTCGTTTTTTAAGTGTTTTCACTACTCCAGCTGCAATTTCAGATTTTTTTAATGATGGAGTATTTGGATTATTATTATTTTCTGATGCAATTCCAAGTTTTTGTTCGGCTTCAGAAAAATCAATTTTGTATTCTAATTTTGTTCCTCCCGACAAATCGATTCCAAGTTTTATTTTATATGCATTTATTGTCTGTTGTATAGATGGTGGAAGTTTTGATTGGAATGATGGTGGTAGGTTAAATATTCCTAATGAGATTGTAAAGAAGAGAAGAAATGTAAACTTTAGCCAAAACCAAGTATTTTTCATATGAGAAAGAGAAAATATAAGAGATAATTTTTATTGATGCGCAGTAGCAAGATTCTGTAAGACAGTGTTTGGATGTGATGATTTTGTGACACCACTAGCAAGCAATACTCCAATAGCACCTTTTTTCAGAGCAATACTAACATCTTTTCCTGTTTTAATACCAGCACCAATTAAGACTTTTTTTTCACCAATTTTGGTAACACTTTCAGAAATGAGTTCTGGACGACTTGTTGAAACCGAAACATCTCCTCCTATAAGTTCTGGTGGTTCAATAGCTATAAAATCAGCATTTGAATGCTGAGAAAGAAATGCTCCTTCTTCGGCTGTTTCGGCACAGCACACTACCGTTAAACCAGCGTTTTTCGCACACGCAATAGTCGATCGTAATGCTTCAAAATCATTTTCGCTTGGAAACCGATTTTCGCTATGATTTAGAATGACTCCTTTTACTCCCATTTGATACAGCATTTCAGGAAGAATTTTTCCGGTAGACGATCCAAAATGGGCATTATCGCAGTGTTGTGCATAAATATCAATATGATCAGAAAATTCTTTGCAGAGTGATTGCAAATCAAGTGTATTGACCGCAACAGCAAATTGAACATCTGGTCGTGTTTTTAGAATATCTGTTTGAACCTCTATATGCGTCTGAACAAGCTGACGAGCATTTTCAAATACGGCACTGGGATATGCTTTAAAATTCGTGAGAATAATCATTGTTCTATAGTGTAAAAGAAAGCGTATGTAAATACTATCACAAATACTACCATAAGAAGAAAAAAAAATGTACAATAGCAGTATTGTTTTTTTGGGAAAAAGAAATAAATTATGAATATAGAAACAAAACTTTTTTGGGCAACAGCGGATTGTCTTCGAATAGGAACATATAGAAAAATGTTGGAAATGTATGGAAGTTTAGAAAATGCACGAAAACATTATACAAATACAAAGGAGCAGATTTTGAGAGATGAAATGAAATACATGGGGATTCATCCAAAAACACAGGAAAAAATTCTGAAAAAAACACGATCACTTGATCTCGTAAAAGCAAAAGAAAGCTTAAAAAAATATGGAGGAATAGTTTTGTGTCATGATGATGACGATTTTCCAGAAAGTTTAAAAACCATAGACGATGCTCCTGTTTTTTTGTTTGCAAAAGGAGACTTTACGAAACTAACAAGAAAATCAATTGCCGTTGTTGGAAGTCGAACAGTTACTGCAGACGGGAAATGGGCATGTGAGTCTCTTCTTCCAGAACTTTCTCAAGCTGGCTTTACGCTTGTTTCTGGGATGGCTTCTGGAGTAGATACGCTTGCTCATACACACGCAATTCAACAGGGAACACCAACGGTTGCATTTTGGGGAACGGGACTTGATTGTGTCTACCCATCAGAAAACAGGAAACTCGCACAAGATATTATGAAGAATGGTGTTGTGTTTTCTGAGTTTCCGTTTGGGACTTCTCCTACACCATATAATTTCCCACGCAGAAACCGATTAGTGTCTGGATTTAGTGATGGAGTATTGGTAATAGAAGGAAAAGAAAAATCTGGATCGCTTATTACGGCGAACTGTGCAAAAAAACAAGGAAAATATGTTTTTGCTGTTCCGGGATCGATTCGTTCTCCATTTTCAAAAGGTCCAAATACTCTAATACAAGATGGGGCAACTCTTGTACAATCTGCTTCTGATATACTTAAGGTTTTTGGTGTGAAACAACACACTCTTTTTTCTGCGTTGCATAATGCAAAATATGTTCCCAAAAATTCTGATGAAAAAAATATTTATAAGAGTTTATCGTATTCGCCACAACATTTTGATACTCTTGTGAAAAAAACAGGTATTCCTGCCCCAAAACTTTCGTCTTTGTTAATGATGATGGCATTGGCAGGCGGTGTTGAAGAAATACCTGCTGTTGGATGGGTACGACGATGAAACTTATGAAAATGATGCAAAAACAGATTCTTATTTTGACGGCAGGATTTGGGAATGGGCATAAAACGGCGGCCTTAGGTATTGCTGAACAATTGAAAAAAAAGGGAATAAAAGAGCAAATCGAACAAATAGAAATAATTGATATCGCTGAGCAGTATACACTGGGAAAAGTATTAAAATGGATTTTTGATCATGTTCCTTTTTGGATATTAGAAAAATTGTATACCCTGACGAATAGGCAGTCTTGTTCATGGTTTGATACTGTATTTATCAATACGTGTTTTCGTCAGTTAAATACTTTCATACACACCCTTCAGAAGAAACAAAATCCGCTGGAAATTTATATAACATTTCCAATGCTTCAGGTATTGCACTCATGTGTGAATGGGAAGGCAAAGATTATTATTCAAGTAACTGATTTTTATACACCTCATTTGTCGTGGATATGGAATTGGGAATATGTTTCGGAAATACGCCTTTTAGATGAGCACGCTAAACAATATGTTTTACAGCATATACCCAATATAAATACACGAGAAAATCAGAGGAAAATAACAGTAGGAGCATTTCCACTTCTTATACACAAAGCACAGAACAGGAAAAGAAAACAGGAAGAGAAAAAAAAGAAAGGAGTACTTTGTTTTTTTCATAATGTGTTATTTGGGAATGAAGAAGAAATTATTCAAAAACTTCTTACTTCTATAGAATATAAAAATTATAATATTATAATTTTAGCTGGGAAAAATTATGAAAAAATGCGAAAAATACAATATAAAAATACTCTCCAAAATAAAAATACTATAGAAGTTTTAGGCTGGGTCGATTCTACGCAAATCATGCGATATTATACTGATGCAGAAATAGTGGTTGGGAAGTGTGGAGGGGCATTTATTTCGGAAATTATTGCATTACAAAAAAAAATTATTGTAAGTGGTGTTTTTTCCATTCAAGAAAAAGGAAATCTCGCGTTTCTGAAACATTTTTATCCACATTTACTGGTGGATATTGAAAGGGTATAATTTGGTTATTTGCTGATGCATTCGACAGTATCTATCGCTTTGTTCGCACTGACATCACTTCCATTTCCCCAATGAGAATCCCATCGCTCGACTCCACGAATTTTGGCGTCCCATGGAAAATAGGTCGCATTGAGATGATATATACCATTATGTTCGGCGCACACTTGGTTTAATGTTTTTATATTCCATTCTACAGGAAAACTATATCTTCGAATTTTAGAAACGGTAAAAGTTTTGTTATCGGTATGGACATTAACCTCATCACCACCACAAAATCGGGTTATACATTTTCCAATATGGTCTTCCTTTATAGATACTGTATGTTGTGGGAGAGGATTACAATCCACGGAGTACGTTACTGTATTGTGATCATAAGTCTTTTCCCAAGACGGATCATTTTCGTAAAATTCGGCTATACTTGCTCGTTGTCCTGCTACATGTCCAAAATCATAGTTTTGGAGAGATCCTCCATGTTCTTGGCAAATTCGTGTTTGAGAATCGAGATTTGTGCCAACTCGTGGAAGACCACCTCTCTTAAGATTACTGACTGTAAAAAATTTTTTATCTGGAGACCATTTTATAATATCTTCTTTACAGGCAGATACAAGACATTCTCCTGGTTTCTTTTGAGATGACGAATTGCTCGGTGGGTTTTGGTGAGAAGGGGAGGAATGAGTGTTATTTGTTTGCGTGTTAGAATGTTGTTCGTGGTTTACCTGAGTGCTAGAATGTTGTTTTTTAAATGATAAAAGATTTGTTAATCCCAATATTTTATAGTTTTGAAGGTGAGATATATTTGGATTTCCATATTGTATTTCCCATAACTCATCTATTCCATTTTTTCCATAATGAACAAAAGATATTGGTTCGAAAGGATATGGAGTTTTGTTTGGTTCGGTTTTTTTATTTTGTTGAGGGAGAATTTGAGCAGAAATGGGGTCATGAATTTGGGAGAATGAAGAACTAGTGGGGAGGAAAAAAATTGCGGTTGTAAGTCCTCCGAGAAAGAAAGTTCCTAAATACAGAAAAAGAGGATTTAGCTTCTTTTGGAAGAAAGATGATTTTTGAGAATCTTTTGAAGATAAGGTATTTGATATTGGTGTTTTGGTATAATTCATTTTGTATTTGTGGTTATAGTTTTCTTATTTAAAATATAAAGTATTCATTATACTTTATATAATAGTAT
>JALUEA010000057.1:3104-4038 GCA_027053135.1 Candidatus Altimarinota bacterium | reverse complement strand
TCTATAATCTTTATATATTCACCACTTTTTCGTTTTACTTTTACATTTTTTATCAATGCATCTTTATTTTCAAGAACTGCATTTACTTTTTCAGTAATAATGGTATTATCTCTTTTATCCTTCTTTAAAAAAATTTTATATCGTATTTGTGCTAACTCTTTTTCCCCTAATTGGAGAGAAATATCACGTATCTGCTTCCCGACTTCTTCACTTTTCTTCCCATTTCCATCTGTTATCAATTGCTCATAACTCTTCAATAACGCTTTTCTTTGACTTCTTAAATCAGAAATTTCAGCACTTAATGTTTTATTGGTAGCAGAAAAATATAACAAAAAATCTTGAGAACTTTTTTTTAAAATAGTCCCTAAGTGTATATAATGGGAAATATAGTCTTCCCGTTTCTTATAATCATCTCCAACTATTTCTAATTCTTTTATAATATCTCTTTTCGCAAAAGTTTCAAAATCGCGCAATGCTCCCATATACTGCAATACACGAGAAAAATTTTTATTTTGTTCCAATTCCAATGTTTTCTCCATAAACAATCTATTCTTTTCCTCTAAAAAATACACATCAGAATACAGATTCGAAGCAAAAAAATTTTTTGCATATAAATACCGAAGTGAATGAAATAATAAAAAATTTCTATCAAGAATTTTTTGAGACTCTCGTATTAAAAAGACATGAGAACTCTCTTGTAAATTTACACTATTTTGCGCATTTACTTCTCCCCATACCCCTAAAGAAACAAAAGAAAAACAAAGAAAAAATATATATGATAATACCTTATCTCCCAATACATTATTCCCAATACAATGTACTATTTTCACACTATCTGTATTAAATTCATCGCAATATTATACTAGATAAATGATGTATATAAAAGAGTATTTTTTCGAGATATACTATCATTTAGTATAAAATTATACTGACG
>JALUEA010000057.1:0-3094 GCA_027053135.1 Candidatus Altimarinota bacterium | reverse complement strand
AAAAAATAATTACCTTTATAATTATGAAATCTTATACTTCACATATCATTCCATTTATAACACTTACTCCCCTTTTCTTTTTATCAGGATGTGGAGATATAGAAATTCCAGCAAGTATTCCCACTCCTATTCCAACACCTATTGTTACAACAACACCAACACCAACAACAATCAATACAAGTCAAACACCTACCCCTAACACAGCAAATGCATGTAAAACAATAAAAGAAGAACGAGATGGATTAGCAGAAGCTGTTACCGTATCACAAAAAGCACTCGAAACATGTGAAGCAGAAAAGAAACAACTCCAATCTCTTTCATACAATGCTTCTACTACAACAAACCAAATACAACAACTTTCTCCAATTCTTAAACGGTATATTAAAGAAACAAAACAAGAAGAGTATAAATTTGATATTTGTCAATCAGTTGCAACTGCAAAAAATCACCCATGGTTTCATGATTTTGAAACAGCACTCCAAAACTCAACACTCTACTTCTCAGCACTACAGCGTCCACTTAAAACATCTGATTTCTATAGTGTCTGCTCATCAAATGAAGGAAAAACAGCCTTATTTTTAGGTGCAAAAGCAGAAGGAAAAACAGAATTTCATATGCTAAAATATAAATTTGATACAAAAAAACTTTCAAGTGCTATCTTATTAAATGGAACATGTGATTTATGTCCTAATAAATTTGGAAAACGGTTTGGACCATATATCACCCTTACTGCATCATACGGTAATGCGAAAAAAACATTTAATTATTATTATGATATAAATTTAATTGAAGAAAAATAATATTTCTATTGCATTTTTATTATAAATAATAGACAATGTTTTGGCCGGGGTTTAGCTCAGTTGGCTAGAGTGTGCGCTTTGGGAGCGTGAGGCCACAGGTTCGAGTCCTGTAACCCCGACCATTTGAAGATTTGACTATTTTCTTAAACATTCAAGAAAATATAAACGCCTGTAATAAAGGCGTTTTTTTATATATAAAATATTTTATAAATATTACAAATAAATATCTCTTGGTTTAGCACCCTTACTTGGACCAATAGCTCCTGCTTCTTCCATTTCATCTAAAATTCTTGCAGCTCGTGCATACCCAATAGAAAGACGTCGTTGTAATAACGATGCAGACGCTTTTCCTGTAGAACGAACTACTTCCAATGCTTCTTCCATTAATGCATCTTGATTACTCGATTTTTTGGGCGTAAACCCTGGTACATCAACTGTATCTGGAGCATCATCTAATGAAATACATGATGAGAAAAAATCTTTATCAGAAATATTTACTTTTAAATGCCGTACAATTTTTTCAATTTCTTCTCCTGAAATAAAAATCCCTTGAATTCGTTTCGGTTTCGACAGAGAAGGATTGGTAAATAACATATCCCCTTTCCCTAATAAATCTTCTGCACCAATAGAATCAATGACCGTTCGAGAATCAATAGAACTCGTTACGGAGAATGCTATTCGAGTTGGAATATTTGCCTTAATAATACCCGTAATAACATCAACAGATGGTCGTTGTGTCGCAATAATTAAATGCATACCAACAGCTCGTGCCATTTGAGCAATTCGACAAATCATTGCTTCTGTTTCCTTCTTATGCTCTCTCATCATTAAATCCGCCAACTCATCTATGATAATCACAATTTTTGGAATTTTTTTCCACTGCTTTTTCGTACTAAATTCGTTTTCAATATTCGATTGTATTACCGAAAACTCTTTTTGAAAAATAGTTTCAAATTGAACAGACGAAGGAATTTCTCCATGTTCTTCTCGAAATTTTTCTTCTAATTTCTTCCGAAGCTCTTTTTCCATTTGTGCAATTTTCTCTTGTTTTTCTTTTTCTTGTTTTTCTGCACGAGATAGCATTATCTCATTATATTCTTTAATATTTCGTGCTCCAACTTTTGAAAAATCATCAAGTCGTCTCATCATTTCTGCAACACTCCATCGAAGAGCAGAAAGCGCTTTACTATCATCTGTTATAACAGGCGTTAATAAATGAGGAATTCCTTCATATGGCATCAACTCCACTCGCTTTGGATCTACCATAATAAACCGTAAATCACTTGGAGAATTTTTATACAACATTGATACAATAAAACTATTCATTCCTACGGATTTTCCTGATCCTGTTGCTCCTGCTATCAATAAATGAGGCATTTCTTCTAATGATTCAACCTGAGGTTCTCCTGAAACATCTTTTCCTAAACATAATCGCAAATCCCCTGCATGATCTACAAATTTTTTAGAACAAATAATTTCTCTCATCAATACAGTTGATCGTTTTTTATTAGGGATCTCTATCCCTACAAGATTTTTTCCTACAATAGGCGCTTCAATTCGAACATTTTCTGCTGATAATGCTAATGCCAGTTCATTTTTTAATCCTGTTATTTTACTCAGTTTTACTGTTTCATCTGGTTTTAATGCGAATTGTGTAACAGTTGGTCCAACAAACGCACTTTTCATTTCAACACCAACTTTGAAATGTCGTAATTTTTCTACAATTTGTGCTCCTATAGCATGTAACTCTTTATCAGAAACATGCACAACAGAAGATCCTGTTCGTAATAAATCTAATGACGGAGGAACCCACTCAGAAAAATTCTGGTTTTCTGGACGATCACATGATGCTTTTCGTATATTACGTGCATGATCTTCATGCAGTACTGTAGAAGTATCTTCTATATTTTCTTCTTTTCCTCGCCGTATTTCAAAAATATTTGATTCAGAAGAATCGGTTAGCTTCTTTTGCAAACGCTCTGATTTTTGTAATAAAAGTTCTTGATCTTTTTGTGGCGGTAAATTTTTAAGCGCATATTGTTTTTCTTTTTTTTCAATATCTTCTGCTTGTTTCTTTAATTTCTGTTGTAATTTTAATGCCTTTTCTTTCGCTTTTATTTCAGCTTTTGTTAATGGTTTTGGCGTAAATAATGCTACTACTCCTGCCCATAATGCTACAATAATACTAATAAGTGATAATTGAAATGTAATTAAAAATGCAATAAGAAGAATTGTAAAAAAAATTATCTTTGCTCCAAGTATTCCAAACAACATTACAAATAATACTGTTATAG
>JALUEA010000056.1:9959-14019 GCA_027053135.1 Candidatus Altimarinota bacterium | reverse complement strand
CCAAAAAACGACACAAAAAATAAAAAAATAACTCCTTTATTTAGTGCCTTCAATGACGACTTTGTATCTGTCCGCACCACTTCCGAATCATGTTCCAGTACTTTTTTAATATCAATTAACACTTTTTGTACTCCTGCAAAATATTGCTTTTGACGAAAATATACAGGAAAATATCGTTCTGATATTGTTTTTAAATATAAATCTGGCAATACCCCTTCTAATCCATACCCTGTAAAAAATCTATACATATGATCATCTACGACTATACACAAAAATAAACCAGTATCATCTTTCTTTTCTCCAACATTCCATCCTAAATGAGCATCTGACAGTAATTCCATTCCAAATTGAAACAAACCTAAATGCTCTGGATTCAGAGTCCTATCTTGTAATGTTTTAAGTGTTAATATAGCAACTTGCGCATGAGTTTTTTGCTCTATTTCAAAGATACTCTCTTTAATACTCGATTCCTCTTCTGGAGAAAAAATATCTGCCATATCCACAACTCTTTCCGAAGAAATATTCCGAAGCGGTATAGCTGTTTCTGCAGAAGTATGCTGTATACTAATCCCATTACACACAACACTTACAAGACAGCCAAACCATACCAAAACACTATTTATCTTTCTCTTCATTAAAATAATTTAAAATAAATGCCATCAATTCAGAAAATGTCGGTGCTGCTGTAGTAGACCCATATACATCTAAATCTCGAATAGCTTTTCGTGGTCTATTAAATTTTACATATATTAAATATTTCGGATTTTTTACTGGTGCAAACCCCACAAATCCCGTAATAGTATTCCCTTTTGCATCTTTCGATTCAATGTCTTCATATTTCCCATTTTTTCCAATAATTTGTGATGTTCCAGTTTTTCCAGCAATATAAAACCCTTTTACTCGTCCATTTTTTGCCACTCCTCGTTCTGTCGAAGATATTAAAATTTCTTTCATATCCTGTACCGTATCATATGAAAAAATTCTTGTTTTCTTTACAGGAAATGTTTTTGTTCTTCCATCTGCATACCGAATTTCAGAAACAATACGAGGTGTAACTAAATACCCCCCATTTGCAAGTGCTGACCATGCACGGATAACCTGCAAAGCTGTTACTGATACCCCTTGCCCAAAAGAGAGCGTAAACTGCTTTGCTATAGACCAATCTTTCCAATACGCCAAATTACCAGATAACTCCTCTGGAAGTTTAATATTTGTATATTCTCCAAATTGATAATTTTTTAAAGCCTGATATAACAATGCTTTTCCCATTCGTCGTGCAACAAACACCATACCAACATTTGCTGATCGTTCAATAATATTAAACATATTTTGTATTCCTTTATACCGATGATCTGCATTTCGAATAACAAATTGCCCAACTCGTACTGGCTCTTTTTCAAGATATGTTGTATTTTTTGTAATTTCTCCCTCTTGTATCGCTGCTGCCATTACCAATGGTTTCATAACAGATCCTGGCTCAAAAATTTCCTGAATTGTTTTATTGATATATACCCCTGGTCCTAATTTATTCTTATAGATATAAAACTCATTTTCTCCACCTCGTTTTGCAGCTTTTTCTAAATCCTCATACCGTGATAAAACAAAATTATCATTCTCATCTTTTGTTTCAATAACTTGTGACTTATAAATCGTATTCTCTTCTATATCTTGTTTTGTTACCTGACGCCTTTCATATACTGATCCATACAAATTTGGATTAAAACGAGGAGAATTTGCCATAACTAAAATATCTCCTGTATTTGGATCCATAACAATTATTTGCCCAGAATCTGCTTGAAATTCCTCAACTTTCTTATCTAACAATTTTTCTGCATACTTTTGTAATGTTCTATCTAATGTAAGAACTACACTAGCTCCATCAATCACACTTTTATTATTTTTTTCATTATTCTCTATTGTATTTCCAGAAACCCCTCTTGATGCCAATAAAATTCCATCTTGCCCTGCTAATATAGAATTAAGACTTCTCTCTATACCATACTGTCCCACTCCATTTGTATCAACAAAACCGATCACCTGAGCTGCTAAATCATTTTCCGGATAATACCGAACAGGATCTTCCTCAAATCCAATATCATCAAAAGGCGAATGTATAGATTTTTTTTCATAAAACGCATGATAATCCGATTGTAATTTTTTAATTGTATTCACTTCCTCTGGATATACTCTATGCATGATAGGAATATACCCTCTTCTTTTTGAATATAATTTTTTTATAATCTGATCTTTTTTTCCTCCAAATATATCGGCAAGAATTTGTGCAATTGATTCTCTCTCTTTATCTGTTAACCCAACTAAATCAATATATACTTCATGCTTTTTAAACGAAACATATAAATGAGAAATCGCTTTTGATTCAATCGTTTTTAAGATACTCTCATCGACATCTGTAGCCCAAATCATTTTTTCTTTTTTATACAAAAAATCAGCAAGAAGATTTTCTTCAAACTTCTTTTTTGCTTGTTCATATGTTGGATGTGTTTGCGCTAAAATTTTTGTACCTACTGTACTTGAAACAAGAGGAGAATCCGTTGTATCTTGAGTGTTATACACCGTAATAACACTTCCTTTTGGACACTTTCCTACATCCTTCTCACATTGTTTATACCGTGATACTGTATACAAAATATCAGTAAGTTCTTTTGCTACTAGAGCAAAATCACTATTCGTCCCAAATCGAGCGTCAAAAAAAACAGTATACAATGTTGTATTTAACGCGACAGGAGCAACCCCTCCTGTTTTTATATCTTTCATAAAAATAACTCCTCTTCGTGCTTTTATTTCATATGAAGTGTTCCGTGTATTATACGCTCTTTCTTGAAACTCTGCATGATGCACTATCTGTAACTGATATAGTTTCCAAATAACAGAAAAAAAACCAATAATAAACAATACCCCTACAAGAAACAAACGAGAATCTTCCATTGAATATTTTGAAGATGCTCTCTTTTGCGAAAACCCTCTTGGTTTTCGTCTTTTCCCAATAAGTGTACGTACTGCTTTAAACACCATTTCATGCAGAAATAAGATCTATTATATTTTCAGGAGGTCTTCCAATAACTGCCTTTCTCTTATCTTTTATACAAATCGGACGCTCAATTCCTTTTGGAAATTGTACTAATAAATCAATAATCTCATCTCCCGATAGCGAACTCAAAGAAATATTATTTTCTTTCCAACACTTTTCTTTCTCCCGAACTATTTGTAAAATGAACTGTTTATCATTTCTCCCAAGAGCTTCTCCATTCGTATCTCTCATCACATACAATAAATCTAATACCTTTATAATTTCTTCTCGTGAAGGTGGATCTTTTAAATACTCTCGAATAATTGGTTGAATATTCTGCTCCTGTAAAATCCGTAATGCCTCCCTACTTTTTGAACATCGAGGATTATGCCATAATACAAACTCTGAATTCATAATTTTTATATATAAAAAAAAGTGCTATAACAAGAAACAATACCGTCATTACATGCCCACTCGGAAAACTTGATTCAACGCTTCATATTTTTTATTTTGCCATACAAAAAAAAAGAAAAAAAGAAAAAACCACGATTAAAATGTCTTTAGATCAAATAATATGTTATAAAAAACTAACTTCCTTTTTGTTCATGTTTGTCAGCACTTTCTTGTTCTTCTCGTTTTTGTCGTTCTTGTTTTGTTTCCGTTATTGTATCGGATTCTCCTAACTTTTCAAATAAATATAAAGCAGTAAGTGAAGAAAAAATAAAAGAAATAAATGGAAATAAACTTTCATGAAATGCAAAATTCTCAACTCCAAATAAATGAGCAAGATCTTCCATTGTATAGTTTTGCTCTTGTATATAAAAAAACAAACCATACACTGTTAACGACACAAGGGTTCCTTTCATAAATTGTATTCCTCCATATAATACTCCCCAAAATTTTCGTGTTTCTGGAGTAGCAAAAATTGATAATGCGTAATAATACCCAAAAATTCCTGAACAAAATAAATGAATAGGTATAATAAAAAATACTTGTGATAAAACAACCTTTATAATAAAAATAACACTTTCA
>JALUEA010000056.1:0-9949 GCA_027053135.1 Candidatus Altimarinota bacterium | reverse complement strand
GAAATATATGATAAAAATACAGAAAATTTTCTGAGGCTGTAAAACCAAGTGCTGTCGCAAATGATAAATCAACAACATCATCAAGTGTTTCAAAAAAATTTGCTCCAAATAACCGTACAATTATATTTTTTGCAAACTCTACAATCATCCCAATGACAAACAATGAAAAAAATAAGGCATAAGGAGAGAAAGAAAAAAAATCTAATAAAAATAGTTTTACTTTTTCTTGAAAAAGAAATATCCAAAAATACCCTAAAATACAACTAATACTAAAAACCAACCAAAAGAAAAACTGTAATCCAACACGCCGTGAACGCGCTAATATCTCATACCAAATAAAAATAAGAAAAGCAGTTATCCCGAAAGACCATAATAAAGAATAGCCCGATACTCCTAAAAAAAAATCCATAACTATAATAATACAATACCGATTCTCTCCTCTCTGTTCTCTATAAGAATATCATATCAAAATAAATACTGTTATATGAAAACAAAAAAACTCTTCTCATAAAAGAAATAAGAAGAGTTTTTATAAAAATATATAATGAAAACAACAAATACACTATCGTTTTGACCATTGAGGAGATTTTCGAGCTTTTTTCTTTCCGAATTTTTTTCGCTCTTTTCGTCTTGGATCTCGAGTTAAAAATCCAGCAGATTTTAAAGAAGTTCTCAAATCTGGATTTATAAGCTCCAACGCTCGTGCTATACCGTGTCGTGCAGCATCTGACTGAGAAGAAAATCCTCCACCCTGTAATACAATCTTAATATTATACCGATCTGTATTGTCTGTAAGAACAAGAGGTGAAAGAATATTTCCTAAATAATTTCCTGAAAAATATTCTTTAATATCTTTTCCATTTACTTCTATTGTTCCTCCTTTTTCAGATGGAGTTAAATACACCTTTGCAATTGATGTCTTTCGCTTTCCTAATGCGTAAAAATACTGTTCTGCTTTAGCCATGTTTTATTTTAAAAATAATTCTATTATTTAACCATTAACGGTTGAGGATTTTGAGCTTCTTGTCGATGTTCTGCCCCTGCATACACTTTCAATCGTTTTAAAATATCTTTTTTAAACTTTGTACGAGGGATCATACCTGCTATTGCTTTTTCAAGAATAAACGTTGGTTTCTTTTCATGCATTCTCTCTGCGGTTGTTTCTTTTACATGTCCAACATAACCAGAATAACTAAAATATTTTTTATTTTTCCACTTATTCCCAGTTAAAACAACCTTCTCTGCATTAATAACAACTACTCCGTCTCCCATATCAAGATGAGGAGTAAATGTTGGTTTATTCTTTCCTCGTAATACAGTTGCAACTTCAGTAGCAAGTCTCCCAACTGATTTTCCCGTTGCATCTACGATATACCATGATCGCGTTATATCCGTTTTTTTCGGTACAAATGTTTTCATAATAAATTATTTTTATAAAGATTCTGAGTTTTTTTCACTAGACAATTACGCATTTACTTCACTCTCTGTATCAGTTTTTACCTCTGGGTTTTGACGAGAAAAAACTCCTTCCGTAAGAATTGAAATTTTACAAATTGGAGCATTATCTCCTTTTCGAAAACCAATTTTTGTTCGAGTTGTAAACCCTGAAGATCTTCCTTCTAATGCAGGAACAATTTCATCAAGAAACTTTCGTTGTGCTCTCTCCCCAAAAAGAACTTTTTTTACTTCTCGAATAGCTTCTCTTTTTTCTGATTTTCGACCTTTCAGTACAAGCCTATCAAATACAGGAATAAGCGTTTTTACTTTTGCTTCTGTTGTAACAATAGAACCATTTAATACTAATGATGTTACAAGATTTCTGAGCAACGCCTTTAATTGATTTGATTTCCGATTTAATCGAGAACCTTTTCTTCTATGTCTCATATAAATATTTCGAATAAATAATAATTATGCTTTAAGATTTGAATCATACCCATGTGCCTCCAAAGCCTCTTTCAATTCAGACATTGCTTTTTTTCCAAAACCTCTCATTGATTCTAAATGTGATACAGATGAAACAAGCACCTCTTCTACCGAACCTATATTCCCATTTATCAATGCATTAAGCGTCCGAGGAGAAAGATTCAAAATCTCAATAGGAGTATATGACTCTTGACTTTCTAAATTCTCTTCTAACGAATCTGAAACAGAGAAATCTGCAAGAAAATCTTCTTCAACCTTCTCTTCTGTCTCATTTTGTAGAAACGAAAAATACCCTTCTAAAATTTGAGCAGAAAATCGGAAAGCATCTGAAGGAGACAAAGAACCATTTGTTACAATATTCATTTGTAATGTATCAAGGTTTGTCATATCTCCAACACGAGCAGGAATTACTTCATACTGAACAGAAGTTACCGGAGAAAAAATTGTATCTAACAAAATCCATGAACTCTCCCCAGGATCTTGCGCTCTCTCTTTTGCAGAAGAAAACCCAATTCCTTTTTCTAATTGTGCCTCTAACTCAAAAGTAACAGATGGTTTTGTTATAGCTGATATCACAGCTTCTCCATTTAATACTTCTGTATCTCCTTCTGTAACAAATTCTGATGCTAGTATATCACCTTCTGAATTTTTTACAAGAGTTACTATTTCTGGATCTTTTG
Organism: Candidatus Altimarinota bacterium; assembly: GCA_027053135.1. GTDB lineage: Bacteria > Patescibacteriota > Gracilibacteria > CAIRYL01 > CAIRYL01 > SZUA-1403. Next base: position 7,346 of record JALUEA010000056.1, on the reverse strand, counting down.
TATACTTCTTAAATGCAACTTGTTTTAAATTTAATAATATGTTCAAAATACTATCTTTTACTCCAGGTAATGAAGTATATTCATGTGCTACTCCTTTAATTCTTACTTTTGTAATTCCAGATCCAGGAACTGAAGAAAGTAATGTTCTTCGCATTGCATTTCCCAATGTATGACCAAAGCCTGATGGAAGTGGAGAAAACCGAAAAACTGAATTATTCTCTGAAATTTTTTCTTCAGTTATTTTTGGTTTTCCTATTTCTTCTTGAACAATATGCATCTAGATAATAATAAAATACTAAATTCCAACAATAGAAAATAAACCTGTTTATAAATTCTATCGAGAATAAAACTCAATAATAGATTGAACATTTACCAACTGTTCAACATCAGATTCTTCAGGAAATCGAGTAACTTCAATTGTTCGATTTTTAATATTCACCGACAACCACGCTGGAATCTTTCCTTTTACAGATTCCATAGAACGAAGAACAGGATGATCTAATGATTTTTCCCGAACAGTTATAACATCTCCTACTTTTACTTGGTACGAAGGAATATCCATTTTCACTCCATTCACAAGAAACACTCTATGATTTACCATTTGTCGCGCTTGTGCACGAGTTAATGCAAAACCAGCTCGATAAATAACATTATCTAATCGTCGCTCTAAAGAAGTAAGAAAGGTAATACCAGTCGCGTGTCTTCCTTTTGAAGCCTTCTCAAACAAATTTCGAAATTGTTTCTCTGATAAACCGTAAATCCTTTTCGCTGTTTGCTTTGCTCGCAATTGCACACCATATTCAGAAGATTTTCCTCTCCTATCTGCACCATGTGCTCCAACAGATCGAGAAACATCTACCGGTTTAGATTTTAAACTAAGATCTACCCCTTCTCTCCTTGCCAATTTATTCTTTGATCCAATATAACGCATAAGATTTTATAAAACTGTTTAATGAAATTACACACTTCGTGGGTTCTTTGGACGACACCCCCCATGAGGAATTTGTGTTCGATCTACAATACTTCTAATATCGAGACCAGAAAGATGCAATCCTCGAATAGCCTGTTCTCTTCCTGGACCAACTCCTCGTATCAGCACATCTGCTTTCTCAATACCAAATCCTTTCGCTCTTTCTACTGCCATTTCAGCTGCTTTTTGTGCAGCATAAGGTGTTGATTTTTTACTTCCTTTAAACCCACATACTCCTGGAGTTGCCCAAGAAATAACATTTCCATCTAAATCTGTAATTGTTACGATAGTATTATTAAAACCAGCACTAATACATACTCGTACATGATTAACAGTTCTCCGAACTTTTCGCTTTGAAGTTGTTTTTTTAACAGCCATATATCAGTTTATTACAATAAATTATTTTCGACCTCTCTTTCCTCTTCGAGTTTTACAGTTTACCTTTGTCTTCTGCCCTCTACAAGGAAGTCCTAAATTATGACGACGACCTCTATAACATGAAATACTCTTTAGTCGATGAATATCTGCCGCAACTTTTTGTCGCAAATCTCCTTCTACTGTCATTTCCGAAATAACATTTCGAAGTTTATTCAAATCTTCTTCTGACAAATCATTTGCTCTAATATCTTCAGAGAGAGATACATCTGCTAAAATTTTTTTAGACGTTGATAAACCGATTCCATAAATATATGTCAACGCAATAACGATTCGTTTATTTGGAATATCTATACCTGCTATACGAGCCATAATACAATTAATTAAAAATTATCCTTGTCGTTGTTTGTGCTTTGGTTCTTTACAGATAACCCTTACAACACCTTTTCTCTTAATAACTTTACAGTTATCACACATTTTCTTTACTGATGGTCTTACTTTCATACATTATTACCTAAAATTATTTCTTACTTTTCTCGAAAAACTATTCGTCCTTTATTTAAATCATAAAGAGAACTTTCAACCTGAACAATATCTCCTGGTAAAATTCGCACTCTATTTTTTCGAACTCTTCCACTAATAGTACACTGAGCATATCGTTCTTCTCCAGAAGGCAAAGCAACATAATCGTCTCCCACTCGAATTTCAAATATTTTCACTTTAAAATTTGCACCTGGCAAACATTCTTCAACTACACCTCTACTTTCTACAACCCCTTCTTTACTCATTAACTTTTATAATATAAACATTAAGACAACAAATACATCATACCAGCCTTCAAAGACGAACTGCAATAGATTTTACGACTTCGAAGCCTCTTCTTCAACACCTCTTCGTAATCGAACAAATGATTTAAGAGCTCTGATTGATGCTTGAGCAGAAACTAATGGAGAATTTGTTCCAATTGATTTTGCATAAATATCTGTAATCCCTGCTAATGTTGCAATCTTTCGAAATGCACCACCCGCAATTACTCCCGTTCCTGCAGGCGCAGGCATTAACAAAATTTTCGCTGATTTATACAATGCAACTTTTGAAAAAGGGATTGTTCCTTTTACCAGTGGAACCGTAATTAAATTCTTTTTTGCATCCTGAACTGCTTTTCGAATAGCCACTGAAACCTCTACTGACTTACCAGTTCCAAGACCAACCCGTCCTTTTTTATCTCCAATTGCAACAGAGGCAAGAAACCGCATTCTTCGACCTCCTTTCACCACACGTGTTACACGCGCAATATCAAGAACAACTTCTTCAAATTCTTTTACATCTCGTCGCCCTTGTCGACGACCACGCCCTCTTGATCGAGGAGAAACTCTTTTTTTTCCTTCCGTTGGTTTCACTAATTCTTCAGACATTGAAAAAATACAAATAATAATTATTAAAATTCAAACCCTAATGTTCGTGCATGATCTGCAAACGCTTTCACTCTTCCGTGATACGCATACCCATTCCTATCAAAAACACAAGGACCTGTATATTTTTTAGAAAGAAGCTCTGCTGTTGCCTTTGCTCCATCAATATTCCCTTGCTTAACAAGAGCAGAAGCAATTGTTACTCCAACAACATCATCTATCAACTGAGCAGAAAATGCTCTATTTGACCGATAAACTGATAATCGAGGACATGTAGCCGTCCCATTAATCTTCGAACGAATTCGATTCTTTCTTCGTTTTCGAAGTATATATTTTTTAGATAACATAGAGTATTTTTATCAAAAAGAGATATTATTTTGCAGCTGACTTACCAGCCTTTCTTCGTACATATTCACCAACATATCGAATACCTTTTCCTTTATACGGTTCTGGTTTTTTCAATTTTCGAATATTTGCAGCAAATTCTCCAACCTGTTGTTTATCCGCACCAGAAATTATTATAACATTTTTTTCTTTTTCATGCATAGTAACGGTAACTCCATCTGGAGCTTTTAAAGAAACAGGATGAGAAAAACCAAGTGATAAATCAATTGAAGAACCTTTCGCAGTTGCCCTATACCCAACTCCTATAATTTCAAGTTGTTTTTCATGTCCTTTTGTAACCCCTTCTACCATATTAGATATAATAGAACGAACTAACCCATGAAACGATCGAGTTTTTCTATCATCTGAAGAACGCTCTACCACTATAAAACCATCTTCTTCTTTTACTGAAATTCCTCCTGGAAAATCAAACGAAAGATTTCCTTTTGGTCCTTTTACTTCAATAGAAGTATCAGAAATAGAAACGGTAACTCCAGACACTATAGCCACTGGTAATTTTCCAATTCGAGACATAATATATATTAATAAACTTCACAAATGTATTCTCCACCAACACCTTCTTCTATAGCCTTTTCTACTGTCAGCAACCCTTTAGAAGTAGAAAGAATACCTATTCCATACCCACTCTTTACAGGACGAAGATCTGAACATGACACATATAATCGACGACCAGGAGTACTTTTTCGTACAAGCTCTATAGATGAATTTTCCGGTATTAAAAATACTTTTAACTGCGGAAATTTTTCATTTCTCACAACTTTTACTTCACTTACAAACCCTTCTTCTAAAAGAATAGCAAGCAACGATTCTTTTAATTTAGAATACGGAATTAAAACGAATTCATGTCTCGCTCGAGAAGCATTTCGAATACGAGTCAACAAATCTGCAATAGGATCAGTTATCATTTGAATATAAAAAAAATTACCAACTAGCTTTTCGCAAACCAGGAATTAACCCTAAGGCTGCATGTTCTCGAACACAAATCCGACACATTTTAAAGAAACGAATATATCCCCTTGGACGCCCACATATTTGACATCTATTTCGAACCCGACACTTAAACTTTGGAGTAACTCCTGCAGCAATAGCATCAGAAACTCGTTTTGCTCGTTTCTTATCCCGCTCAATCATTGATTTTTTAGCCATGAATAAAAATAAAATTATTGTTTTTGAAAAGGAAACCCAAAAGATGAAAGCAATGCTTTCGCAGATTCATCTGTACCTGCAGTTGTAACAAATGTAACTGCTACTCCATAATTCTTTACAATATCATTGTAATGAATTTCCGGAAACACAGAATATGTTTTTAAACCAATAGAATAATTTCCTCTTCCATCAAATGACCGTGTAGAGAACCCATGAAAATCTCGAATTCGAGGAATAGTAATCTTAATAATCCTCTCAAGAAAATCATACATTTTCTCTCCTCTTAATGTAAGAGTTACCCCAACAGGCATTCCCTTTCGAAGTTTAAAATTCGAAACTGAAAGTCGTGCTTTTTTTACAACAGCTTTTTGCCCTGCAATAGCCTCAACTCCCTCTACAACTTTCGAAAAATCTTTTCCTCCTTGCAACCAAGAACCAATCCCAACATTTATAACTATTTTCTCTAATCGAGGAACAGCCATAATATTAGAAATATTTAAATCTTTCTTCAATTGTGGAACAATCGATGATGTATATTTTTCTGCAAAACTCATTATGATTTAGTGAAATTTTCTGAAACCGTTTTACCAGTTGTAACATACTGCCGTATCTTCTTCCCTTTCTTATCAAATGCATATCGTACTCGAGACGCATTTCCATTAGAATCAACAAGCATAACATTTGAAACAGCAAGAGGTGCTTCTACCTCAAGTCTTTTTCCAGATTGTTCAGATGTTTTTTTAACATGTTTAACCATCATATTAACATCTTTTACCCAAACTATTTCTTTTGAGGTATTAACTTTTATTACTACACCCTTCTTTCCACTCTCTTTTCCAGATATAACAATAACCTCATCACCTACTTTAATTCTCATAATATAAACTAAAAAATTTCCGGAGCCATAGATATTATCTTCTGGTACCCTGCTGTACGAACCTCATTAGCAATCGGACCAAAAACTCGAGTACCCCTTGGTTGATTATCTGCATTTAGAATTACAACAGCGTTTTCATCAAATCGAAGAAACGACCCATTTGGACGACGAATCGTATTTTTCTGACGAACAACAACTGCTTTCTGAATACTCTTTCTTTTAACAGCTCCTTTTGGAGAAGCAACTCGCACCGTTACAACAATAACATCTCCAACTTGAGCATACCGACGCTTCGATCCTCCTAAAACTTTAATACACATAACCTCTTTTGCACCAGAGTTATCTGCAACCGACAATATAGACTGTGTTTGAATCATATCTTTTTTGAAATTATTGTATTATTTTGTTACTAACTTCCATCGTTTCAACTTTGAAAACGGTCGAGACTCCACAATAGTAACATGATCACCTACCTTACAAGAATTGTTTTCATCATGAGCATAAAACTTCTTTGATTTTAACACTCTTTTTTCATATAAAGAATGTTTCATATAAGAATCAACTCTTACAACAATTGTTTTATCTCCTGCTGCCGACACAACAACTCCACTCTTAGTTTTCATATATCAATCTTAAATTATTTACTATTCATTTTTGTTAAAATTCGAGCAACCACTTTTCTCGCCTTTTTAACATCTGCCGTGTTTTTATGCTGACCAGTTCGAGACAATAACCTTACAGAAGCAAGTGCACGCCGAGCATCAGACAATTCTTTTTGTAAATCTTCTTTTGCCATTTTTTTAAATTAAAGTTCTGTATTAAATACAAGCTTTGTCTTTACAGACAATTTATGCCCAGCAAGACGAAAAGCCTCTCTTGCTAATTTTTCTGGAACTCCACCAATTTCAAATAAAACAGTTCCAGGTTTTACTCTTGCCACATAAAAGTCAACAGACCCCTTTCCAGACCCCATTGGAACCTCTGCAGCTTTTCGAGTAATAGGAGTATGAGGAAAGATTCTAATCCAAATTTTTCCTTTACGAGCCAAAGATCGCGACATTGTTTGTCGAGCTGACTCAATTTGTCGAGAAGTAATTTCCCCAAAAGTAAGAGCCTTAATTCCAAACTGCCCAAAAGCAACTCGGTGACCCGTTTGAGCAACTCCACCCCCCTGATTTCGTCGTCGAAACTCTTTTCGATGTTTTGTTCTTTTTGGAAGAAGCATATTAAATTAAAACAAATAGACAAAACCTTGATTTTCAGTTATATTTCGGAAAATTATAATACATTTTCGGCAATTATAACTCTTATCAAAGTTTTTTTAGCCAAGCAAGTCTATAGGCTTCATAAAGAGAAGTCAAGTTTTTTCTTTTCTTTTTTGGAAAGAGGCTTTATTATACAAATATATAGATTCTTTATACGATCACTATGACACACACATTCATAGGAAAATTTTTCCTTATTATAGGGCCTTCTGGTGTCGGAAAAGGAAGTATTATTTCCGCTATTAAAAAAGACTGGAAAGATAAAAATTTTCTTTTTCCTATTACTGCTACAACACGAACACCTCGCGAAGGAGAAATACAGAACAAAGACTATATCTTTATGACAAAAGATGAATTTGAAACAGGACTTAAAAATAATGCGTTTATAGAACATGCTATTGTCCATAACATTCATTACTACGGACTCCCCAAAAAAGAAATTTTTTCAGCACTTCAATCAGGAAAAAATGTAATACGCGAACTTGATATTCAAGGACTATGGAATCTGCAGAAAATTCTTCCAAAAGAAAACCTTTTTTCTCTTTTTATTATGCCTCCAAGCCTTGCATCACTTGAAAAAAGAATTCGAGGACGAAGTACGCTTCCTGAAGAAGAAATACAACGACGACTCGAAACAGCAAAAAAAGAAATTCTCCATGCAAAAGAATGCGATGCAATTATCACTTCATATGATGGAAAACTCAAAGAAGCAATTATTGATACCAAAAATAGAATCTTACTTGAACTTACAAAATAGTAATTCTTATTTCTATAATCCCTATGAACTCTAAACAAATACGAGAAGTATTAACAAAAATTCAAAACGAAGTCACATGTCCAAAATGTGATAAAAAAATTAACCCAAAAAATATTACTATCGTCTCTCATAATAAAGA
>JALUEA010000055.1 GCA_027053135.1 Candidatus Altimarinota bacterium | reverse complement strand
TTATAGAGATGCAGAAGAGGTTCATTTTATTGATAATAAAGGAGTTATTTATTGGTTATATCTTGAAGAAGATTTATTGGATCAAATTTCAAAATTAGACTATATGTTAGATCGAAAAAATATATTGAGATGGAGGATTGATTATATTGATTTACGTATTCACGGAAAGGTTATTTATAAATTTGATGAATAAAATATGATGTTTTCAACTCTTTTATTATTGTTTGGAACAGGAATGTGGGCTCCTGGGTTGGAGAAGGTGAATACGAATATATTTCCTGTATATACCATATCACCAATAGAAAAATCCTGGGAAGTTCAAAAAAAAAATCCATATTTTACTGCTCGTTCAGTATTATTAGTTGATATGGATTCAATGGTAGATTTATATTCATATCATGCTGATACTCGTGTTCCAATGGCGAGTCTTACAAAATTAATGACAGCATTATTGATTATTGAAAATCATAATTTAAATGAGAAGGTTCATATTTCAAAACTGGCAAGTTCTACAGGAGGATCAACAATGCATTTGAAAAATGGTGATGTATTAACAGTACAGCAATTATTAAAGGGGTTATTGATGAATTCGGGAAATGATGCAGCCGTGGCATTAGCACAATATCATTCTGAAACAGTATATAATTTTGTGAATGAGATGAATACGCGTGCAAAGGAATTGTTTATGTATGATACGCATTTTGTTAATCCTCATGGGTTAGATAGTGCAATGCATTATTCTTCAGCACGAAATTTAGTGGTTCTTGCAAAAACCTTATGGCAATATCCAGCAATACGAAAAATTGTTGATACTCAGTTTGATACCGTTGTATCGGATACTTTGGAGAACGAAAAGAAAACAGAATATACGTTAAAAAATACCAATAAACTTCTTGGAACGGAATTTCATGTGCATGGTATGAAAACAGGAACAACTGATAAAGCAGGACAATGTTTGTTATTGGTTGTAGAAAAAGAAAAAAAATACTATTTTCTTGTTATTTTAGGATCTCTTGATAGGTACCAAGATGCACGTAATATTTTATATGAATTACTTGGTGAAAAGTAGTATATTTTTTACGAAAAATAGTTTCCACCTCTATATGTAACAAATGAAGTTGGTGTTTCCCATAGTTTTATTTCGTATAAAGGGAGTCCTTTTTCTGTAAGGATATTCCATGTATATTCTGCCATGTTTTCAGCACTAGGGTTTTCGATATGATCATTTATGAGTTGATGATCCCATATATCAATAATATGTTTTTGAACCGTTTGTTTCAGGAGAACAAAATCAAAAGCCATTCCTGAAATATTATGTTTTTCGTTTTTTTCAGCTTGAACCGTTACATGCATTTTGTATGTATGCCCATGAAGGTTTTCACATTTTCCTTCATAAAATGGGAGGTAATGTGCAGCATCAAATACAAATTCTTTTGTTACTAAGAAATATTTTTTCGTATTTTTATTGGTCATGGGAGTTACTGTTTATTTGTATTTTCTTTGAAAAATGCTTCAAATTCTTCTCGAGATAATGTTTCTTTTTCAAGTAACTTCTGTGAAATAGCGTGAAGTAAGTCTTTATTGTCTTCGAGTGTTTGAAGAGTTCGTTCGTATGATGTTTTTAAAATATATTGTACTTCTCTATCAATTTTTGCAGCAAATGTATCACTATGTATTTTGGTTATGGTCTGTTCTCCTGGATCCATAAAAACCATTGGGCCAATGTCATCACTCATTCCAAATTTTTTAACCATGGCGTTTGCAATAGCAGTTGCTCGTTCTAAATCATTTGAAACACCAGAGGTAGTGTCTCCAAAGATTATTTTTTCAGCAGAAAGTCCACCAAGTAAAACGCAAATTTCATCTAAATATTTTTGTTTTGTTGAGTGGTAACTTTCTTTATCTGGTGCAATATGAGTTGCTCCAAGTGCGCGTCCTCGTGGTACAATTGTAATTTTATGTACGGGATCTGCTTTTGGCATTAAATGAGAAAGCAGTGCATGTCCTACTTCATGGTATGCAGTCATTTTCTTTTCTTCATTACTCATAACGAGTGATTTTTTTTGTGTTCCCATTACAATTCTATCAATTGCTAAATCAATATGTTTTTCTGTAATAGTTGCACTTTTTTCTCGTGCTGCAAAAATAGCAGACTCATTTAAAAGGTTTTCTAAATCAGCTCCAGAAAATCCAACAGTTCGTGCTGATATTTTTTCTAAATCAACGGTTTTATCTAATGGTTTATTTTTTGAATGAACTTTTAAAATCTCTTCTCGGTCTTTAATAGTTGGGTTTCCAATTGTAATTCTTCGATCAAATCGTCCTGGCCGTAACAGTGCTACATCAAGGATTTCTTCTCTATTGGTAGCAGCCATTACAATAACTCCTGTATCGTTTTCAAATCCATCCATTTCTGTAAGAATTTGATTTAAGGTTTGTTCCATTTCACTATTTGAACCACCCATTCCAGAACTTCGTTTTCGTCCAATAGCGTCGATTTCATCTATAAAAATAATAGAAGGAGAATGTTTTCGTGCATTTTCGAAGATTTTTCGTACTCGAGATGCTCCTACTCCAACAAACATTTCTACAAATTCTGAACCAGAAATAGAAAAAAATGGAACATGTGCTTCTCCTGCAACAGCTCTTGCAAGAAGTGTTTTTCCTGTTCCTGGAGGACCAGACATCAATACTCCTTTTGGAATTTTTGCACCCATCTTTAAAAATTGAGATGGTTTTCGTAAAAATTCAACAATCTCTTTGAGTTCATATTTTGCTTCGTCTTGTCCTGCTACATCATCAAAAGTAGTGTCTGGTTTGATAGGATCCATTCCTTTTCCTTTATCTCCAAAAGGGAATCCACTCATACCACTCTTCATTCCTCTCATAGAATACATCATGAGACCAAGGAGTAATATAAGAGGGAGAAAACTAAGAATAATATCTAATAATACTCCACTATCAGTTTTCTTTATTTCAATTTTCGTTTTTCCGGTAACATCTTTTGAGAAAAATCCTAATTCTTTAAAAGAATCTCTCATTCCAAGAATAGTACTTTCTTTTGTTTTGTCTTCTTTTTTCCCTATTGCTGTTTCTCCATCAATAGTTACCTTTGTAAATGTTCCATTTTTGAGTTCTTTTGTAAATTCTGAAAGAGGAACCTGTTTAATTTCATCTGCAGTGAGAAAATGATAGAGGAAAATTCCCATCACTCCTGCAAGAAGAACTTGCATGATAAGATCATAACTTATTCCAAATATACCAGGTTTTTTCCCTTTTTCTTTAAGACGAATATGCAATAATTTTTTTAATTTTGTATTATCATTGTTTCTGTTTTGTTTTGAATTTTTTTGAGAAGAAGGGGGATTTTCTTTGGAGAGTTCTTGTTCAAGTTTTTCTTCTAATTGATTTAGAACTGTTTCTTGATGTTTTTTTTGTAATTCTTCTACTTTTTTTTGTGCTTGAAGAATTTCATCTTGAAGTTCTTCAAGTTCTTCCATGTTTTCTATATCTTTTTGAGTGAAACTTTTTGGTTTTTTAATTTTTTTTATTTGAAGTTTTTCTTCATTATTGTTTTGTTTCTTATTCCAGTTAGGAGGTGTTGGCATTTTTTATAAGAGTAAAAAATATAAGGTCAGAAAATTATACACGATACTTTTTTATTTTCCAATAGCAGTTATACCAGATCTTACAATATCTTTAATTCCAAATACAGTCATTACTTCAATAAATTCTTCAATTTTATCTGGATGTGCTGAGTATTGAAAGGTAATATCTTTTGTTGAGAGATTTACAATATTTGCATTGTACATAGCACCAAATTGGAGTATTTCTGATCGTGATGCACGGGTAGCATTCACTTTTATAAAGAGAGAGGCATGTAAAATAATATCATTTCTATTGTATGTTGCTACTTTTAGTACGCTAATAAGTTTATGAAGGTGTTTTGAAACTTGTGTTGCATCAACTCCTTTTTCAAGACTAATGACCATTTTTGAAAAATTTGAATCAATCATTGGTGCAACAGTAAGAGAAGAAATATTAAAATTTCTTCGTCGAAGAAGTGATGAAACTCTATTTAATACACCTGGAGCATTTTCAACGGTTGCGATAATTATTTTAGACATAATGTTTAGAATATAATGTTGATATTTCCTGTTTCACTATTGAAATAGTTTCTTGTTTATTTGTAGTATAATAA
>JALUEA010000054.1 GCA_027053135.1 Candidatus Altimarinota bacterium | reverse complement strand
CTATATAAATATCTATAATATAGTAGTTTTTTTATTTTTTTGGTGCATTAAATATATTTTTATTTGTTTTCTATTTTTATAATTTCATATTCAATTTTACCGGCAGGAGCGTCAACAAAAAATATTTCTCCTTTTTTTCGTCCTAATAATGCCTGTCCTACAGGTGATTCATTTGAAATTTTGTTGGAAAAAGGGTCAGCTTCTCTTGCTCCAACGATTTCGTACTCTTCTACAGGACCGTTATTGATTTTTAATTGTATTTTTGATCCAAGATAAATAGAGTTTTTTGTTCCTGTTTTCTTTTCAATTACGGCATTTTGAATTTCTTTGGTTAATGCAGCAATTTTCCCTTCAAGAAATGCTTGTTCTTCTTTTGCTTCTTGGTATTCAGAATTTTCAGAAAGGTCTCCATATGAAATAGCTTCTTTGAGTCGGTCAGCTATTTCTTTTCGACGAGTTGTCTTGAGGTATTCAAGTTCTTCTTGCATTTTTTGATATCCTTCGGCTGTTACAATTATTTGAGACATATAGTTAATGAGTTATAAAGTACTGATTTTGAATAGTTTCTTTTTTATTGTACAGAAATATAGAATAATTTCTAGCTTGGTTTGACTTTTTTTCGAACGATTTTCGTTGCGGTGTTTTTATCGGCAATATAATTTTCCTTAATACGAACATTCATAGGATGATCTCGTAATTTTTGTAAAACTTTTGCCTCAATTTGTCTAATTCGTTCTCGTGTAACTCCAAAATCTTGTCCTACTTCTTCGAGAGTGTGAGATACTCCATCTGTTAATCCAAATCGCATTTCAATAATTTTTCGTTCTCGAGGAGAAAGATATTCTAACATTGATTGAATATTATCTTTCAAGATTTGATTTGATGCAGATTCTTCAGGAGATGGAGCATCTTTATCTTCTATAAAATCTGAAAGTTTTGAATCTTCTTCACTTCCTACTGGAGCTTCAAGAGGAACAATATCTTGAGAAATTTTTATTATATACTGAACTTTTTTTTTATCAAGGTCCATTTCTTCTGCAAGTTCTTCAATTGTTGCATCTCGTCCTAATTCTTGTGCAAGTCTTCTTTTCGTATGTGTTAGTCGGTTTATTGTTTCTACCATATGGACTGGAATACGAATTGTTCGTGCTTGGTCAGCAATAGCACGAGTTATAGCTTGTCGAATCCACCATGTTGCATATGTAGAAAATTTGAATCCTCTTCTGTAATCAAATTTTTCAACAGCACGAAACAATCCAATATTTCCTTCTTGAATTAAATCGAGGAATGAAAGCCCTCGCCCCATATATTTTTTTGCAATTGATACAACAAGCCGTAAATTAGCTTCTGCTAAATGTTGTTTCGCTGATGCATTTCCTTTTTCAATTTGTTTGGCAAGTTGTACTTCTTCGTCTTTTGTTAAGAGGTCAACTTTTCCTATTTCAGATAAATACATTCGAACAGAATCGTTGGTAATATCTTCTATATTAATTTTTCGATCATCATCAAGTCTTTGTGCTTCCTCATCTTCTTTTATAATTCCTTCTTCATCAATTTCATGAGGGGGAATATCTGATTCTTCTGGATCATCAATTTCAAGTATTTTTTTTTCTGTATTTGATATTTGTGACCCGAGAAGGAAAGTAAGTTGTTTTGTTATTTTGGTTTCGTCTTCAATATCTTTATCGTCGTTGACGATATTGGCATCTTCACTGTCAAAAGACAGTGCTTCTTTTGCTTCTATAACAGTAATTCCAATATCAAAAAATAAATTGTATAAATCATCTAAGAGTGGTAAATCTTTCTCTGCATCAGGGAGAGCTTTCATTACTTCTTGATGAGTTACAAATCCATTAACTCGTCCTTGTTGAATGAGTTCTAAAACTTTTTCTGGGAATTTACTTAAATCTTCGTCAGATGGTTGACTAATAAATGTTGTTACTTTTGCCACAAATTAAAGAAAAAAATACTAATAAAGGCTTGTTGTTTTCATTTTTTTTAATGCATCTGCATAAAATTGAAATTGCTGAATATTTCGTGGAGAGGAGTCTGTTTCAATTTTGGTTTTAAAGTAATTAAATCGTTCTGTAACTAATTCTTTCCCAATTGAATATACTAAATTTTTAATTTCTGTTTTGCGTTGTAATGCAGATAATTTCCCAAGATATTGCTCTGCATATAGCATAGATCGCATAATATCATTTTGAAATTCAGAAGAAAATTTAGCAAGTACCTCTTTCATGGAAATTTTGCGATTTTCATTATACGCATTATGTAATACATTATACAACTCTTTTTCTTCTGTTGATGCGAAAAAATTTGCCTCTATTACAGAAAATACATATATCATTTCTGGGAAGAATTTAAGAAGGACTCCCCAAAAATATAATTTTCGTGGAATTTCGCTTATAGAAGATAAATCTTGTTTATATTTTTTGTTCTTTTTGAGTTTTGCGGTGTGTTTTTTCCCTATAAATGTATTGAATTCATCATTTACTATGCTTTCATCTATTTGTAATATTTTTGAAATACTGGCTATATCATATTTTTTTTCTAAAGGAAATGGATGAGATGCAATAATAGGAAAGACGCGATTGAGTATTTGTCGTTTTTTATCTACTGTAAATGCTGTACTATTTTTTGTATATTCGGTTTTGAGTTGGTGAAGTAATACATCAATAGATGGTTTTGCATTTTTTACTGCAGATAAAAATATTTCTGAATTATTACGTAATATTTCATCGGGATCTTTTCCAAATTTTGGTTCTACTTGAAGTGTTTTTGCTGAAATATTCTGTGAAAATAAAACGGGAAGTATTCGTTCTGTTGCTTTTATACCTGCTTCATCATTATCAAGAGCAAGAAGTACATTTGTTGTAAATCGTTTTATAAGTTGTGCTTGAAATTCTGAAAACCCTACACCAGATATTGCTATTACATTTTCAATACCATATTGATGACATGTCATAACATCTAAATTTCCTTCAACAAAAAGTACCGAATCATGTTTTCGAATAGCATTTTTTGCTTCATAAAATCCGTATAAGTTTTTTGATTTTATATAGAGTTCTGACTCTGGAGAGTTTAAATATTTTGGTTGTCCATCATTAAGTATTCTTCCTCCAAATCCACATAGCTTCCCCAGTGGATCTCGTATTGGAAAAGTTATTCTATTTCTATATTTATCAATTACATCTTTATTGTGGATTGTTTCCTCTTCTCCAGAAACGACTCCTGCATCAAGCATTTCTTTTCGAGAAAATTTTTTATATAATAAATGTTTTCGCAGTGCAGAGTATGAATTAGGAGCAAATCCTATTCCAAACTTTTGTATAATATCTTCTGAAAATTTTCGAATAGAATAAATATAGTATTGAGCTTCTTTATTATCTTTGTTAGTAAAATTTTTTCTAAAAAATTTTTGTGTTTCATCGAGTACTTCTCGAAGTCGCTCTTTGTATTCTTTTTGTTGTTTTTGTTCTCCTGGTGTTTTTGTTGATGGAAAAAGGTAATTTGATGCATCTTGTCCTCCTATTTCTGCGATAATTTTAATAGCATCTGGAAAAGAACATCCTTCTATTTTTTGTACAAAAGAAAAAATATTTCCTCCGTTTTGACATGCAAAGCACCACGCAAAATTTTGTTCTGGGTTTATAAGTAAAGATGGAGATTTGTCGTCATGAAAAGGACAGAGTGCTTTATAGTTTTTTCCACTTTTAACAAGATTTCTATATCGAGATACGACATCAACTATAGAAACGGATGCTTCTAATTCTTCTATTGAATGTTTTGTGTTCATGGAAAATACAATGAAAATATGAAGTGTAAAAAATGAAAGATGATGAAACAAAAAAGTATTTTTTATCGAAATAATACCATACTGTACGCTTTTATGATATATAAAATATGGAAATAGGAATGCGTATTGGAAGATACTCTAGAAAATAGCTTTATTTTTTCTTGTATTTTTTTACAAAAACAGTATAATGTCTTCACATTATAGAGGTTCTTTTTGGGAATTGATTGAGTAGTAAGAAGAAAGAAGTCATTTTATAGTGATTTTCTTGATTTTTATTATATTTTTTGTTTATGTCAAAAGCGGTAAAGAAAGATTTGTTTACTCAGCAGCCTACAAAGGTGGTGAATGGACGATACTTTTTCTCGGAAAGTGAAGATGCAGAATATTTGCCAAATTTAATTCAAGTACAATTGGATTCATATGAGGATTTCTTGAAAAATGGAATTCATGAAATGCTTCAAGAAATTTCTCCATTGCAAGATTTTTCTGGGAAAAAAGTTGAGATTCATTTTTTAAAGCATTCTTTAGAAGAGCCAAAAATTGATCCAGAAACAGCAAAAAGAGATAATCTTTCATATGAGGCAAATTTAAAAGTAGAAGTTAAACTTGTAAATAAAGAAACTGGTGAAATTAAACAACAAGAAGTGTTTCTTGGTGTTATGCCGTTGATGACAGAAAAAGGAACATTTATTATTAATGGTATTGAACGAGTTGTAGTAAATCAGATTGTTCGGTCTCCAGGAGCATTTTTTTCTCGAGTACCAGGTGTTCCAGGTGCGTTTTCTACAAAAATAATTCCTCGTCGAGGAGTATGGCTTGAAATAGAATCGGATAAGAAAAAAATGTTGTATGCGAAGATTGATCGAAAACGAAAATTTCCAGCAACACAACTGTTGCGAATTTTTGGGTATCAAACCGACGCAGATATTCTTGAAGCGTTTGGAGAGATGCACGACGCAGATAGAGAAGTTCTTATGAATACGCTTGAAAAAGATTCTGCAAAAACAGTGGAAGAGGCATATCAATCTATTTATAGAAAAATTCGACCAGGGGATATGGCAACAGCAGAGAATGCAAAATCTTTGGTTGATTCAATGTTTTTTGATTTTCGAAAATATGATTTAGGGCCTATAGCACGGTATAAATTAAATAAACGATTTAATCTTAATAAACCTGATACACGAGAAAATAGAATTTTTCAAGTATCAGATTTCCTTCCAATCATGAAGGAGTTAATTCAGCTTACTGCAAAAACAGGTGGAAAAGTTGATGATATTGATCATCTTCAAAATCGACGAATACGAAGTGTTGGAGAGCTTGTAATGAATAAGTTTAGAGTTGGGTTGATGCGAGTTGATCGAATTGCAAAAGATAGGATGACAGTAGTTGACTTAGATGCTATTATGGCTGTTCAAATTGTTAATTCTCGACCTATTACTGCAGCAATGAGAGAATTTTTTGCGAGTTCTCAATTGTCTCAATTTATGGATCAAATTAATCCATTAGCAGAATTAGCGCATAAACGGCGTATTTCTACAATGGGACCTGGAGGACTTTCTCGAGAACGAGCAGGTTTTGATGTTCGAGATGTTCATTCGTCTCATTATGGACGAATTTGTCCTATTGCTACTCCAGAGGGGCCAAATATTGGGTTAGTATTGCATTTTGCAACATATGCAAAAGTAAATAAATATGGATTTATTACAACTCCTCTTCAGGTAGTGAAAAAAGAGCTTCCTGTTACAGGAGATTTAATTGGGCGAATTCTGAATGAAGATATTGCTGGTGGGAAAAGTGGTGATGTTATTACAGAAGATTTAGCTAAAAAGATTGCACAGTCTGGAAAAGACACAGTGAAGTTACGGCATTTTGTAGATGGAGATATTCATTATTTAGATGCCTCAGAAGAAGAATCAATTATAGTTGGGCAACTTGCAGGAAATGTCGATGATTACGGAAATGTTATAGGAGACATGATTCCAGCACGAATTAAGGGAGAAGCTTCTCTTGTTTCTGCAGATTTAATAACGCATTTTGATATTTCTTCGAAACAAATTGTTTCGGAAACAACAGCACTTATTCCATTTTTGGAAAATGATGATAATACGCGTGCTTCGATGGGGTCGAACATGCAACGACAAGCGGTTCCTCTTATTAGTCCTCATGCTCCAATTGTTGGAACTGGGCTTGAGGGGGAAGTTGCACGAGCTGCAGGGACAGCAATTGTCGCTGATGAAGATGGAGAAGTTATAGAGGTTGATGCACGAGAAATTACTATTCAATACGATTCTGGAAAAAGAAGAACATATGAAATTCCAAATTATGTGCGATCAAATCAAACAACATGTTTTCATTTTCGACCAAATGTTTCAAAAGGAGAAAGAGTAATAAAAGGGCATACATTGATAAATGGTGCTTCTACAGAAAATGGAGAATTAGCACTTGGGCAAAATCTTATTGTGGCGTATATGCCATGGGAAGGATATAATTATGAAGATGCTATTATTATTTCTGATAAAGTCGCACAAAACGGATATTATGATTCTATCCATATAGAGAGTTTTTCTATAGATGTACGAGAAACAAAGTTAGGAAATGAACAAGTAACACGGGATATTCCAAATGTAGGGGATGCGAAACTTGCAAATCTTGATGAAGATGGAATTATCCGAATTGGTTCTTGGGTAAATGATGGTGATATTATGGTGGGGAAAATTACTCCAAAAGGAGAGGTTGAACTTACTCCTGAAGAACAGTTATTACAATCTATTTTTGGAGAAAAAGCGAAAGATGTAAGAGATTCTTCACTTCGTCTTCCTGGAGGAGAAGGAGGAAAGGTTATTGATATTCAAATTTTTACAAAAGAAAAAGGACATGATTTACATCAAGGAGTTTTAAAACAAATTCGTGTATATGTAGCACAAACTCGAAAGATTCAAGTAGGAGATAAAATGGCGGGACGACACGGAAATAAAGGAGTTGTTTCGAAAATTGTTGCACGAGAAGATATGCCATTTTTAGCAGATGGAACACAAGTAGATATTATTTTGAATCCACTGGGAGTGTCTTCGCGTATGAATATTGGGCAAGTATTAGAAACACATTTAGGACTTGTAGGAAAAGTAATGGGGGTAAAATTTGCTACGCCAGTATTAAATGGAATTTCTTCTGAAGAAATTACACAGTTTTTGAAAGATGCAGGACTTCCAGAAGATGGAAAAACACAATTATTTGATGGAAAAACTGGAGATCCATTTCAATTTAAAACGACAATGGGGGTTACATATATGATTAAATTAAATCATCTTGTTGAAGATAAACTTCATGCACGTTCTGTTGGTCCATATTCTATTGTAACGCAACAACCTCTTGGAGGAAAAGCACAGCAAGGAGGACAGAGATTTGGTGAAATGGAGGTATGGGCACTAGAAGCATATTCAGCTTCACATATTCTTCAAGAAATGCTTACTATTAAATCTGATGATGTTATTGGTCGTTCGAAAGCATATGAATCTATTGTAAAAGGATTACCGCTTGGAAAACCATCTATTCCAGAGTCGTTTAATGTATTGCTTCATGAATTGAAAGGTCTTGGTTTAGAAGTAGATTTAGAAAATGAAAGAGATGAGCATATAGAATTAAAACTTGATGAAATATATACAGATGATACGGCAGAAATTCCAGAGGAAGATAAAGTATCTGAACTCAATACAAATATTCATGAAACTGATGAGGAGTTAGATGCAGAAGTTCATGGAGATATGCCTGTTAGAGAGGAAGAAGAGGGAAAAGAGGAATAGTTTGTATGTTTTATGAGTAGTATGAAAAGTGTAAATACAATCAAAACGGTTAATTCTGTAACATTGTTGGGAAGTATTTCAAGAGAGCCAGAACAAAAAATTCTTACTTCAGGGAGAAAACTTGCTTTATTTGTTTTGCAGACCCATGGTGATGAGAACTATTCCTCTTCAGAGTTTCATAATGTTGTTGCCTGGGATGAATTATCAGATATACTTCATGAATGTCGAGTTGCTGATATGGTGTATATAGAAGGTTTAATTAAAACACGAAGTTTTGTAAATAAAAAAAATATTAAAGTATTTAAAACAGAAATAATTGCTCAAAAAATAATACTCCTTTCTTCTCAAAAGCATGAATCGGTAACAGAAGAGGAAGAGAAAATATTTTTTTCAGCTTCTAAATCAGATTTTTATATTGCAGACGAGAATAATACGTAGCTGTAATTCTTCAAAATTTAAAAATATTATATTCTTAATAAAATTGTTTTATGAAACAAATTGATAATAATTTTGCGTCAATTTCTTTAAAAATTGCTTCGCCAGAACTTATTCATGAATGGTCACATGGAGAGGTTACAAAGCCAGAAACGATCAATTATCGAACACAACGACCAGAACTTGATGGGTTATTTTGTGAGCGAATTTTTGGACCATCAAAAAATTATGAATGTTATTGTGGAAAATATAAAAGAATCCGATATAAAGGGATTATTTGTGAAAAGTGTGGTGTAGAAGTAACGAAATCTATTGTGCGTCGAGAACGAATGGGACATATTGATTTATGTGTACCAGTAGCTCATACATGGTATGTACGATCGACACCATCACGAATTGGTATGGCTTTAGATCTTCCTGTAAAAATATTGGAGCAAGTGTTATATTTTTCTGTTTATATTATAACAGATGTTGATGAGTCTGAACGGGAAAATATAAAAATGAATTTAGTAGATCAAGCAAAAAAAGCAAAAAAAGAAATTCAAGATACTTTTAAACGAGAGGAAGTTCGAGTACAAGCAGAAATTCGTGATGGGAAATTAAATACTTCTGATTTAGAAGCATTGCAAGCTGATTTTGCAGAGCAGTTAGAAAACTTGCAAGAAGCAATGAGACAGGCAGAAAGTGAATTAGAAAAAATTCAAGTAAAATCTGTTATTACTGAAATTGAATACCGAAACTTGAGTATGAAGTTTGGGCATATGTTTACTGCTGGGACAGGAGCAGAAGCTATTAAACTTCTTCTTGAAAAAATTGATATTGATAAAGAGTTAGAAACTCTAAAAGAACAACGAGATGGTGCAACAGGGCATAAACAAATAAAAATTATTCGAAATATACAATTTTTTGAATCACTTAAAAAATCTGGTATTAAACCAGAATGGATGTTAATTACCACTCTTGCGGTTATTCCGCCAGATGTGAGACCAATGGTTCAACTTGATGGAGGACGATTTGCAGCATCTGATTTGAATGATCTTTATAGACGAATTATTAACAGAAACAATCGTTTAAAACGATTATTGTCTATAGGAGCCCCAGAAGTTATTTGTAGAAATGAGAAACGAATGCTTCAAGAAGCAGTAGATACTTTATTGAATAATTCTCCTCGTTCTGGTCGAGTTGCATTTGCATCAGATAAACGACAATTAAAATCTCTTTCTGATATGTTGAAAGGGAAACAAGGACGATTTCGGCAAAATCTTTTAGGAAAACGAGTTGATTATTCAGGTCGGTCTGTAATTGTTGTTGGTCCACAATTAAAACTTCATCAGTGTGGTATTCCAAAAAAGATGGCATTAAAATTATTTAAACCATTTGTAATTGGAGCGTTAATTCAAAATGAATATACCCATAATGTAAAAGGAGCAGAAAAAATTATTGCTTCAAATGCAGAAATTGTATGGGATTTACTTGAAGAAGTGATTTCAAATAAATATGTACTGTTGAATCGTGCTCCAACACTTCATAGACTTGGTATTCAGGCGTTTTCTCCAGTATTAATTGAAGGACGAGCAATTCAAATTCATCCTCTTGTTTGTGCAGCGTATAATGCAGATTTTGATGGAGATCAAATGGCGGTGCATTTACCATTATCTGATGAAGCTCAAAAAGAAGCGAAGGAGTTAATGTTATCAACAACGAATATTTTAAAACTTTCTTCAGGAAGTCCAATTATTACACCAAGTCAAGATATGGTACTTGGGGCATATTATATTACAACTATTCATGAGGGTCGTAAGGGAGAAGGGAATATTTATGGATCTCTTGAAGAGGCAAAGTATGCGTATGATACAGGAAATTTAGATATTCAGGCACGAATTTCTATTCGAATAAATGGAGAAATTATTGAAAATACTTCATATGGGAGAGCTTTGTTTAATGAGATTATTCCAGATGAATTAGGATATAGAAATGATGTTTTTCGAAATAAAGCAATTGATGCCTTATTTACAGAAATTTTTGAAAAAGTGTCTCCAGAGAGAGTTGTAAAATTTGCTGATGATATTAAAGAGTTAGGGTTTAAATATTCTACAAAATCTGGTTTATCTATTGGTATGAATGATATGCTTGTACCAGAAGCACGACATAATATATTAGATACATCAACAAAATTATTGGAGAAAGTAAATGATGCATATAATAAAGGCTTACTTTCAGATGATGAACGATATAATTATTCTATTAAAATATGGGCAGATGCAAAAAATGATATATCAGATGCCATGGTAGAAGAGTTTAAAAAACAACCAGAAAATCATATTTATTATATGATTGATTCTGGTGCACGAGGGAACTGGGGACAAATTACGCAGTTATGTGGAATGAAAGGGTTAGTAGCGAATCCTGGAGGAAGAACTATTGAACTTCCTATTAAATCAAATTTAAAAGGAGGGTTCTCTATAGTAGAGTATTTTATTGCAACACATGGAGGACGAAAAGGAAAATCTGATACAGCCTTGAAAACAGCAGAAGCTGGGTATTTAACTCGACGACTTGTTGATTCTGTTCAAGATATTATTATTCGAATGGAAGATTGTGGAAATGAATATCCATACACTATTACACGAGAGGATTCTAAATCATTGGGGGTAACATTTGATCAGCGGTTACTTGGGCGATACCTTGTGAAAGATTTAGCAGATGAAAATGGAGAACTTATAGGGGTGCGAAATCAAGAAATTGATAGAGATATGCTAAAAAAAATTAATGAAAAAAATATTCAATCAGTTGATATTCGGTCAATTTTAGATTGTTCTGTTGAGAAAGGAGTATGTCAAAAATGTTATGGTCGAGATTTAGGAGATGATCAACTTGTTCAAATTGGTACTCCTGTTGGAATTATTGCGGCTCAATCAATTGGAGAACCAGGAACACAGCTTACAATGCGAACGTTTCATATGGGAGGAGTGGCAGATTCTGGAAATGATATTACTCAGGGGCTTTCACGAGTTGAAGAATTGTTTGAAGCACGAAATCCAAAAACACCTGCAACACTTTCAAAAATTAACGGAAAGGTTCGATTTGAAAGAACCAATACTTCTTTAACGGTATATGTTGAGGAACAGGAAAAAGGAGTGGATGTGTATCCAATATTATCGGTAATGAAAATTTTAGTTTCTGAAGGAGATACGATAAAAGCAGGAAAAATAGTTGCAAAAGGAACAACTATTTTACGAGCGAATTATCCTGGTACCGTAGAAAAAATTACTGATACGGAAATTGTAGTACGGCATAATGAGAAAATCGTCGATCAGTATGAATTTCAAGGAAATGAGAATTTCTTAGTGGAAGATGGGCAAATGGTGAAAGCTGGGGATCCTTTAATTTCAGGACATTTAAATCTTCGAGAACTGTTACAACAAACAGATTTTGCTACGGTGCAACGATATATTACACGAGAAGTACAAGGTATTTATGCATCACAAGGACAAACAATTCATGATAAACATATGGAAGTGATTGTTCGAGAAATGTTCTCTCGAGTAAGAGTTATAGATAAGGGAGATTATGATGAGTTAGTAAATGGAGAATTAACAGGATATTACAAGATTATGAAATTTATTCGAGAAAATCCTGATAAAAAAGCTCCAGTATTTGAACGACAATTATTAGGACTTACACGAAGTGCCTTAACAACAGATTCGTGGTTATCAGCAGCATCGTTTCAAGAAACTATTCGAGTACTTGTAGATGCTTCTATCTCAGGGAAAAAAGATAAATTAGAAGGATTAAAAGAAAATGTTATTATTGGAAAACTTATTCCTGCAGGGGCAGTATTTCGAGAAAAATATGAACGAAATAGACAGAAAAAAGAAGTGTAATGTTTCGTATAAAGAAGACATAAAGGAAGAAAAGGAAGAAAATAGAACATCTCTCATAAAGGGAGATGTTTTTTGTAGAGAATATTTTCTTTTCAATACATATGAAATAGAGTACAGTACTGTACAAATAGGATTGAATAATTGTTTTATTGTATCTTATTTATAATAGTATACTTTTTATATTTGAATGAACAATGGAGGGAAATCAAGAAAATAATAAAAGAGAATACCAAGAACCGTTGGAAGAACGAAAACTTACAAGTGAGGAAAAAAAAGCATTGAAGGAAGAAGCTCGAGAGATTTTAGAGCATAAAAAAAAGGAAATTCCTGACTTTGAAGAGAGAGAAAAACGGAAAAATCAGACTTTTTGGTCGAGAGTAAAAGAAAAATTTAGTTTTGAAAAATTTGAATTTTTAGAGCAATCGGATACAAAGAAAAAAGAAATTGCGTTATTAATCAAACAGCAGAATTCTCCAGATCGGTTATATTGGATGGAAATTATTCTTTCAACTTTAATTGCAACATTTGGGTTATTACAAAATTCTGTCGCAGTTATTATTGGAGCAATGCTTATTGCTCCGTTGATTCGTCCGATGCAAGGAATGAGTTTTGCAATGGCAACAGGGCAATCGAGTTTTTTTTGGAAAGCAACAGGATTTTTATTGAGGAGTGTTATTGTTTCAATATTTATTTCTTTTGTATTTGCGATATTAATTCCGCTTAAAATAGAGCAACCAGAGATTTTAGCGCGAACATCTCCAAATATTTTAGATTTATTTATAGCTATTTGTTCAGCAATCATTGCATTGCTTTCGTTAGGGTTTACTCGGCTTTCTTCTAGTGTTGCAGGAGTTGCAATGGCAGCGAGTTTAATGCCTCCTCTTGCGGTTGTTGGGATTGAGCTTTCACTTGGTAATATATCAGCTGCATGGGGAAGTTTTCTTTTATTTTTTGTCAACTTTTTAGCTATTATTCTGGTAGGAGTAGTCGTATTAATTGCGTATGGGTTTACTCCAACACAAGAAATTAAAAAACAGGTTTCTTTTCGAAAAATATTTACTTTATTAGTAATTATTTTGTGTACTTCTATTCCTTTATATTCTTCATTATCAGATATTTCTACTAAAATTTCTGTAGAACAAAAATCACGAAACTTACTTCAAAAAGTTATTCCAGAAAAAATTCCAGAAGGAAAATTAAAAGAATTAAAAGTTCTTAATGTAACAGATACATCTATAGAACTGGTTGGACAGTTGCAGGTTCCTGAAAATGTTAAAATTTTTACTTCGAGTAAATCAGCTATTATTTCAGAGTTGGAAAATTATTTTCATAAAAAGGTTGTTATTGATTTTGAAACTATTAGAACGGCAAATTTTAGTTCTCCAAATGTTTCAAATAAAATGCGACAAAATTTATTGACTGCATTTCAAACATATTCTCATGAATTAATTCCTACTTTTACATCGCTTCAGATTTCGGCAACGGAAAAAGATAAAAATATATGGGAAATATCATCTATTGTAAGTGTTCCAGATGGAGAGTTCTTAACAGATAAGATTAAGAAAGCATTTCTTGATAAATTTGCTCAAAATTTTGATGAGAAAGTTACTATTAAATGGGTAACGATTGCAGGAAGTCCAAAACAAAAATCAAAGAAAAAATTAACGAAAAATCAAATTATTCAAAGAGATATTACCAATAGTATTCAAGAATTTTTATCGCGTCCAGAAATGAAAGGGGTTGAAATTGAAAATATTAATATTGATATACATGAAAATACTGAGACAAAAGAAATTGAAAAAATAATAGTATCCGCAAGGGTTTTGTATATACAAAATAAGAAGAAGAAACAACTGATTGAAAATGAGAAAATGGAGAAAACAGTGAGTGCGGAAGATATACTGAATAAAATGAAAATATTATCTGAAAAAGGAGAGTTATCAGATGAGGTTATAAAGAAATTATTATCAGAATATACATCAGGAGAAGATACAGAAAAACAGAATAAGACGGATAACGGAGATAGTCCGAAATTTGTATCTCAAAATGAGATTACAGAAGATTTAAAAGATTTAATGAAGTCTCTTTCGTATTCTAATATTGTTTTACATCTGGATTATATTTCATATATTCCAGAAACCATTATGATTTCTTCTCAAGAAGAGAATCAAAAATCTGAAAGAGTTGGGAAACAGTCTTCTGTTGTAGAATCCTTATCAGGAGATATTTCAACATCAGAAGCAGATCGATAATCTTGCAAAAGATAAAAAAGAAGTGTTTATATTATATAAGAT
>JALUEA010000053.1 GCA_027053135.1 Candidatus Altimarinota bacterium | reverse complement strand
GTATAATAAAATTATTACATTTTCTAAAAATTTGCTTTCTGGTATTGTTCCAAAGAAGAAAATTTTAGATACTTCGTATTTTTTGAATAAAGAGAAGGATGAATTTAATAAAAAATCAAAACAGTACCTTGAGTCATATCTTGATTCAGAACAAAAATCACAGGTAGTAATTGCGGAGTTATCTTTGTTTAGTGTTATTAAAATTATTGGAATATTAATAGGATTTTTTTTCTTATGGGAATTTGTAGTACAAACTTCAGAGATTTTAACGTCGTTATTTTTTTCTCTTTTTTTAGCCTCTATATTATATCCATTGGTACAATTTTTTGAAAATATGGGAATTTTGAGGGTTGGTTCAATTCTTCTAAGTTTTTTTCTCGTATTTTTGTTTTTAGGGTTACTCATTTCAAGTGTTTTACCAGCAGTAATTGATCAATCAATTGCATTTGGAAATTGGTTTTTAGAGTATACAAAGTTGATTTATAACGGAGATTTTTCATCATTGCCTACTTTTCTTACAGAATTTGGTCCATGGTTTCAGGAAAAATTACATCATATCGATGAATATTTACGGCGATTAGGTGGAAATACAAAGGCTCAATCAGGGTTATTCCAGTTTATTACAGAAAATATTTCAAAATTTAAACCATGGCAGGATAGTATTGTTAATCTTGTAACATCTGTTTTTTCATCATTATTTTCATTTGTATTGATTATTGTTTTAACGTTTTTTCTTTTGTTAGAACGAAAAGCAATTTATGAATATTTATTAGATTTTTTTTCTCCTCAATTAAAAGAATATATTGGTTTAAAGTCGATTCAAATGCAAGAGAAAGTATCTGGATGGATTCATGGGCAGATGCTTTTGTTTATTTTTATGGGAGGATTAACATGGTTGTTTTTTGCTGCATTAGGAATAGAGTATGCAGTAACAATTGGATTTATTGCAGGACTTGCAGAATTTGTTCCTTATTTTGGACCTATTGTAACATTTTTACTTGGTATGCCTTTGGCACTTTCTGAAAGTTGGGAGGCTGCATTTGCGGTATTGATTTTTTTAGGCGTGATGCAGTTTGTTGAAGGGAATATTTTAGTGCCATTAATTATGGAAAAATCCGTTGGAGTCTCGGGGTTTGTAACTATTTTAGCATTATTAGTTGGGTTTCAATTATTAGGGGTGGTTGGAGCAATTATAGCAATTCCAACAGTTGCTATTATTGGAATATTTATAGAGGATATTAAAAATTTACAAAAATAATATGAAGTATTGGTTACTTAAATCAGAACCGAATGCATATTCTTTGGAAGATTTAAAGCGTGATAAAGTTGAGCATTGGGATGGTGTTCGGAATTATCAAGCACGGAATTTTATGAGAGATGATATGAAAAAAGGAGATGTGTGTTTGTTTTATCATTCTAATTGTAAAATCCCTCATGTTGCAGGAGTGTGTACTGTTGTAAAAGAGGCGTATCCAGATTTTACAGCATGGGATATAGAGAATGAATGTCATTTTGATTCTCGTTCTACACCAGAAAATCCGTTATGGTTTATGGTTGATGTTGCTTTTAAGGAAGAGTTTAAACATAAAGTTGCGTTACCAGATATGAGAAAAAATAAAAAATTACAGGATATGCTTATTTTACGAAAGGGGAATCGTTTATCTATTACTCCTATTTCTGTTGATGAATTTCATGAGATTTGTGCAATGAGTAGAAAGGAAACAATAAATAGTCGAAAAATAGATACATTTTATATATAGAAGTATAGATAGGAGAAAGAAAAAATAATTGAATATAAATATATATGAAGAAAAATAAAAAAGTAGTCGTATTAGGGAGTTTAACACAGGATTTATTTGTGTATGCAAATGGAAATACTGTTATAACAAATAGTGATGAGCATGGAGAAAAAGAGTTTTATGCTTTAGAGCATGGAGGAAAACTTACGGCTCGGTATTTAGAGCGTCATGCAGGAGGAGGAGGTTCAAATATTTCAGTGTCTTTTCGACGACTTGGGTTTGAATCATATGTATTTGGAGCGAGAGGAGATGATGAGGTCGGTGAATATATACAAACACAATTACAGAAGGAAAATGTGAATGATGAAAATGTTCAAGTGTTAGAAGGGAAACAAAGTGGTTTTTCTGTTATTTTAAATTCATATCAAGGAGAGCGAACTGTTATTTTTACATCACAAGCAAATGAAGCATTTACAGAAATAAATACGACTGATATTGAAAATATTCGTCCATGTGCAATTTATTTGTGTCATATTTCTTCTGGAATACAGAATAATATTACATCAGTGTTATTAGAGTATTTGCAGACTCATACAGAGGTTTTGTTTGTATGGAATCCTGGACGCGAGCGTTTAGCATTAGGATGTGATTGTAAGGAGAATACAGATTTATTATCATATTGTGATATTCTTTTCCTTAATAAGGAAGAGGCTGAGTTATTTACTGGAAAACAAGCTCAAAAAAGAGAAAAAAATCATGGAGAGATGTATCGAAAATATCATTATGAAAATAGGATTAAAATTGATCATGAATCAAAAATATTGAATTTACCGTATTACGCTTCAGATATGTCAGAAATTGCAGATATTTTATTAGAAAAAGGAGTGCAAACAGTTGTTATAACTGATGGAAGAAAAGGGGTTCAAGTGTTTACAAAACAAAAATCATTTTTTGTACCAAGTTTAGGAGGAGAGAGGGTTGATACACTTGGAGCTGGAGATAGTTTTTCTTCTGCATTTACTGCAAGTATTTTGCGAGGAAATGACTTGGAAGATGCAACAAATTATGCTAGAATAAATGCACAGTCTGTTGTTTCTTATAGAGGAGCACAGTATGGCTTACTGACTGAAAGCCAATTATATAAAGATAAATAATTCTATACTATGTCACAACAACAAAAATTATCAGATTTAAAAGAGATGATAGCGTCTATGGAAAGAACGCTTTTTGCTGCACGTTCACTTATTGCGGAACTTTCAGGAGAAGAACCAATTATCCCGTCTCGAACATTTTTAAAAAGTCAGGCTTCACCATTGCCTTCAGCTATTCGGGGAGATGAAGAAGGAAAGGTTATTATTGGTGCATTTGATGGGCAGGGGATGGTTGATGAAAATGGGGAGACATATCCTGTTCCTGTTAATTATGCTTCAAAATCAAAAATAGTTGTGGGAGATAAAATGAAATTAACCATTACACCATCTGGAAAATTTATTTATAAACAAATTGGTCCCGTTAATAGAGTGAATGTTTTAGGACCATTAACATGTGAAAATGGACAGTATAAGGTGTTATCAGGAGGGAAAGAGTATTTTGTTCTTACTGCATCCGTTACTTTTCATAAAGCAAAGATTGGAGATGAAATTAGTATTTTGTTGCCAGAAGGGGTTGATGCGAAATGGGGAGCATTAGATGCAGTTGTTCCAAAAATAGGAGAGGAAGAAAATTATGAGTTTTAATTTAAAAAAGAAAAGGAGTATAAAATAAATAGGAATATAAAATATTCTTTTCTTTTAGTGTTAGTGTGTATGATAAAAATAGATAGAAGAGAAGGAAGAGATATTGTGTTTTTTTTGGAGGTGATTTTTATGTAATTAATTTTTGAATTGTATTTGATTCATGATACCATTTGTTTAAATGTATATAAAAAAATACTATGGCTAAGAATCTTGTGATTGTGGAGTCTCCAGCAAAAGCAAAAACAATTGAGAAATATTTAGGAAATGAGTTTACCGTAAAATCAAGTTTTGGTCATGTTCGTGACCTTCCAAAAAGTGGTATGTCAATAGATATAGAAGGAGGAACATTTGAACCAGTCTATGAGATTTCTCCAGGAAAAACAAAAGTAGTAAATGAATTAAAAAGGGAAGTTAAAAAGGCAGATACTGTCTGGCTTGCAGCCGATGATGATCGAGAAGGAGAAGCAATTGCATGGCATTTATATGAAGTTTTGAATCTTCAAAAGAAAGAGAATAAGCGAATTGTTTTTCATGAAATTACAAAAAAAGCGGTAACACATGCAGTTGAAAATCCTGTTCATTTAAATAAAAATTTAGTTGATGCACAACAAGCACGGAGAGTTTTAGATAGACTTGTAGGATATGAACTATCTCCTGTGTTATGGCGAAAAATTCAAGCAGGCTTATCTGCAGGGCGAGTGCAAAGTGTTGCCGTACGAATTGTAGTAGAGCGAGAACAAGAAATAGAGCAATTTCAAACGGATTCTTTGTATAAAGTGGTAGCGAGTTTTACATTACAGAGTGGAGAAACAGTGTCTGGAGAATTTCCTGTAAAATGGAAAACAAAAGAGCAAACAAAATCGTTTTTAGAGAAATGTATAGAAGCAGATTTTCAGATAGAATCTGTTGAAAAAAAACCTTCAAAACGAAATCCATCACCTCCATTTACAACATCGACCTTACAACAGGCCGCATCTACACGGCTTGGTTTTTCGGTAAAACAAACAATGATGCTTGCACAACGGTTGTATGAAGCAGGAAAAATAACGTATATGCGAACTGATTCTGTGAATTTGTCAGATGATGCTGTTGCAAGTGCTGCGAAAAATATTACTCGGAAATATGGAAAAGAGTTTGTAGAAACACGAAAATATAAAACAAAATCAAAAGGGGCACAAGAAGCACATGAAGCAATTCGTCCTACAGATTTTTCTGTGGAAAATGTAGGTGATGATGAACAGCAAAAAAAATTATATACACTGATTTGGCAACGTGCTATTGCTTCTCAAATGGCATCTGCAAAACTTGAACGAACAACTATTTCTATTGGTGATAAAAATACAACAAAAACATTAGATTCTGCATTTGTTGCGAAAGGAGAAATTGTTGTTTTTGAAGGGTTTTTGAAAGCATATGGATCAGATAATACTGATAAACTTTTGCCGAATGTCCGGACTGGAGATACGGTTTTGCTAGAAACATTATCAAGTCGAGAAACATTTTCGAAACCTCCTGCACGGTATACAGAGGCATCGTTAGTAAAAATATTGGAAGAAAAGGGGATTGGAAGACCTTCTACTTTTGCTCCAACAATTTCAACAATTCAAGCACGAGGATATATTATTAAGGGAGAAGATGAGGGGAAAGAAAGGGAGTATACTACTCTTGTCTTTGATGCCACGACACAAACAATACAAGAAGAGGTAAAAACAGAAAAAACAGGAAGTAATAAGGGAAAATTAGTTCCAACTTCTATTGGAGTGGTGGTAAATACATTTTTAACAAAACATTTTCCGAAAATTGTTGATTATGATTTTACAAAAAATGTTGAAGAAGAGTTTGATGATATTGCAGAAGGGAAAACACAATGGAATAAAATGATTGCGGAGTTTTATAGTGAGTTTAAGAAGAATATCGATCTCAAAATGAAAACGGTTGATAGAGCAGAAGCAATTAACGAAAGAGTTTTAGGAGTAGATGAAAAAACAGGGAAACAAGTATCTGTTCGTGTTGGTCGTTTTGGAGCATATGCACAAATAGGAACAAAAGATGATGATGAAAAACCTGTTTTTGCTTCATTACGACCAGGTCAGCATATGGATACAATAACATTTGAAGAAGCAATGGAGCTTTTTAAAATGCCGAGAGTCGTTGGAAAAACAGATGAGGGACATGAAATAAAAGCAAATTATGGACGATTTGGTCCGTATATTATGTTTAAAGATAATACTGCTGGAAAGGTATTGTATCAGTCGTTATCAAAAATAAATGCTGATCCAATGGATGTTACATTAGAACAGTGTTTGGAATTAGTTGCATTAAAAAAACAATCTGAAATTGAAAAGTATATAAAAAATTTCAAAGATGATCCAGAAGCACAAACAGAAGAAGATAAAGCGATTGAAATTTTGAAAGGGAGATGGGGACCGTATATTACTGATGGAGAAAAAAATATTCGTGTTCCAAAAGAAATTGAAGACGCTACAACGCTTACCTTGCATGATTGTAAAGAATTATTGAAAAAAGCAAAACCAGCAAAGAAGACATCAGCAAGGAAGAAAGTTGTAAAGAAAAAGACAACAGCAAAAAAATCGAAAAAAGATACATAATTTTATTATTGCCTATATTATGAGTAATTTTACTACAGTTACATCACGAACAATTCGGTTAGATATGAAAGATATTGATACTGATATTATTATTCCTGCAGAGTTTTTAAAAATTGTTACAAAAGAAGGTTTGGGAAAAAACGTTTTTTATAATCTTCGAAAGAATAATCCAGATTTTCCTATGAATCGACCAGAATTGAAAGATGCACGAATCCTTGTTGTAGGAAAAAATTTTGGGTGTGGATCAAGTCGTGAACATGCACCATGGGCATTGAAAGATGCAGGAATTGATATTGTTATTTCGAGTGAGTTTGCGGATATATTTAAAGGAAATGCAGAGAAAAATGGAGTATTGCCAGTGGTATTACCAGAAGAGACTGTTCAAAAACTTCTTCAAAAATCAGATCAAGAAGAAATTACTGTTAATTTAGAATTACAGCAAGTAATTGAAGAAGATGGCACAATACATTCTTTTGATATTTCTGCATTTACCAAACGACGATTTTTAGAAAATTTATCAGATATTGATTATTTGTTAGAACAGAAAGAAGCGATAAGAGAGTTTGAAAAACAACGGAAGCAACATCTTTATTTTTTATAGATTGGACTCTTCACTTGCAAGTAATGCTACCGCAAGTGCATCTGCTGCATCATCAGGTTGTGGAAGTGTTGGTAAATGAAGTCGAAGTTGGAGTATAGTTTGGAGTTGAAATTTTTCTGCTTGTCCATATCCAACAATTCTACTTTTTATTTCTGTAGGTGCATATGCAATAATTTTGCATCCTGATTTACGACAGAGCATTTCTATTACTCCACGAGCTTCTGCAACACGAATAGCATTGTTTACATTATGTCCCCAAAACATTTTTTCGATAGCAAGAATATTTGGGGAATATTTTTCAAGAATATGAGATATGTCTTCTGCAAGATGACATAAGCGGTCTTCAAATAAAAGATTTTTATGTGTTGTTATAACACCAAAATCAAGTACTTCAAATGTTGAAGTACTTGTATTTTTAAAGAGAATTGCATATCCGCACCGATCGTATCCTGGATCTATTCCAAGTATAATATTGTTTCTTTTCACTACAGTTTTGAAACATAATTAAAGATTGAGTTTGCTGCAATAGCCCCTTCTCCAACAGCTGTTGCTATTTGATGAAAATGATTAGAGCCAGTTGTTACATCTCCTGCTGCAAATAATCCTGGGTGATTTGGGAGGGATTGTTCTTTTGTTACTACAATATATCCACCTTTATCTTTTTCTATATTAAAATTATCCACAAGTGTTGTATTTGGATCAGCTCCTATTTCAATAAAACATCCATCAAGAAAAAATTCTTTTCCATCCGTTGATATTACTTTTTCTAGTTTGGTATCTCCTGCGAATTCTCCAATAGAAGTATTATATACGATTTCAACATTCTCTTTTGCAAGAATTTTTTCTTGCCAAATAGGTTCTGCTCGCATGGTATCTTTTCGAACAAAGACATACACTTTTGGACATAAATCAGCCATATAGAGTGCAGCAGTTATAGCACTATCTCCAGCTCCAACAATTCCAACAGTTTTTCCTTTAAAAAACATTCCATCACATGTAGCACAGTATGTAACACCTTTTCCATAGAAAGTATCTTCTCCTATAGCACCAAGTTTTCGGTTTTTGGTTCCAAGGGCAAGAAGTACCGATTTTGTTGTAAGTGTTTCTCCAGAATAAGTAAGATGAAGAGAATATGTATTATCGGTATTTTTTTCGATTGTATTGACTTCATCCATTTTTGTTTCTGCTCCATATGTAACAGCAGATTCTTTAAATTGTTTCATTAATTCTGGTCCTTTAATTCGGACAAATCCTGGGTAATTTTCAATATCATGAGCAAGTGCTCCTTGTCCTCCTTCTTGAAGTCCTATTACAAGTGTTTTGAGTTTGTACCGTGTTGTATATAACGCAGCAGTGTATCCAGCTGCACCAGATCCAATAATAATAACATCATATTCTGGAGTACTTGTTTTTATGTCTGTCATAGTATTTTTTTTATTATAAAATATATGGATAGTATATTACATTACGGCAATAATTTCAATTTCAACTTTTGCACCAAGAGGGAGTTTTGCTACTTCAAAACAACTTCGAGCAGGTGGAGTGATATCACCAAGAAATTCAGCGTATCGTGTATTTACTTTTTCATAATCATTTATATCTTGAAGGTATATTGTTACTTTTGCAATATTCTGTTTTGTAAGATTTCTAGCATGAAGAAGTGCTTCAATATTTATAAAAATTTGTGTTAATTCTTCATCGATATTCTTATTTTTTAATACTCCATTTGGAGTAAGGGCTATTTGTCCAGAAAAATAAAATGTATTTCCTACTTGTACGGCAGGTGAGTATGGAGCTGCTGGCTTTGCTGCGTTTTGAGGGTATAATGCGGATATTTTTGCATTTGTCATATGGATATATAAAAGAATATATGCAGAAATGTAACATGTATTTGACAAAAAGTATAATTTTTTGGATAATGGCTAGGTAAAAATATTATTCTTTCTTATTATAAGCAAACATGGCAACTTGGGCAGTAAAAAAAGATGATGGAAATGAAACGAATGAACGACTTATTAAACGGTGGAAACGACAAATGAATAATTCTCGAATTATGTTACGAATTCGAAATCTTCGATATTTTAAAAAACCACGAACAAAACGACAAATTCGAGAAGCAGCAATTATTGCATCTCAATATAGAGCAGAAAATAAACGAAAAGCATTTTACGCTTAAATTGCTTTTAGAAGAGTGTCGTCTTGTATAAAAAAGAATAAAAACTTTTTTATATTATATGTGAATATATATTGCTTTCGTATATAAAAATATATAGTATGGAGGCAGTATATTTTGTTTTATTATATATTTTTTTATGTTAGATTTATTGATAATATTTTTTTTAGCAGGATTATCGTTACCAGATGAAGCAGTAGTAACACCATCTCCTGTTGCTTCTATAGATGCTTCTCATACGGAAGTGTCAGATCATATTCTTTTAAAACCTACTATGACTGATGAAAAATTATTACAAGCTGGTCCAGTAAAAGATAATGAAACGGTTGCTGTTATTCATACAAATTATGGAGATATAACAATTCGATTTTTTCCAGATGCTGCTCCAAAAGCAGTGGAGAACTTTATAGGTCTTTCAAAAAAAGATTATTATGATGGAGTTATTTTTCATAGAGTGATTGATGGGTTTATGATTCAAGGAGGAGACCCAGAAGGAACTGGTCGAGGAGGAAAAAGTTTATGGGGGAAACCTTTTGATGATGAGTTCGCAGATACAGCGAAAAATAATATAGGAGCGGTTTCTATGGCAAATGCTGGTCCAAAAACAAATGGATCTCAGTTTTTTATAAATACTGCAAATAATAATTATTTAGATAATAGACATTCAGTGTTTGGAGAAGTAATTTCTGGAATGAATATCGTGAATGCAATTTCAAAGGTAAAAACAGATTCTTTTGATAAACCAGTAACAGATGTTGTTATGAATGATATAGAGATTCTTCCGTATAATGATTTTAAAGCAAAGTATCAGAAATCTAAATAATATAATTATTTTTTGTTCTTTTTTTAAATACAATGTCTTTTTCTATGCAAAATCCGTTTCATGCTGTTCCTGTTTGGGGAGATGAGAATTCTTCTGAGATACATGTAATTTTAGAAATCGCATCAGGTGATACTGTAAAGTATGAATATGATAAACAATATGGAATGGTAATGGTTGATCGAATTTTGAAAACACCAATGCCATATCCTTTTAATTATGGACTTATTCCTCAAACATGGAATGAATTTGATAATGATCCGTTAGATGTCGTTATTTTAGGAGATAATACATTTCATCCAGGAGTACTTGTTCCATGTCGAGTTGTTGGAATGCTTTCTGTAGATGATAGTGGAGAAAGAGATGATAAAATTCTTGCTGTTCCAACTGGAGATAGTCGATTATCTCATATTGCTGATATATCTGATATTGATGAGAAAGAATTAGAAACTCTTATTTACTTTATGGAACACTATAAAGATTTAGAGAAAAAACAAGTCTCTGTAACAGGAAGAGTAAATGCAGAGGAAGCGTTGAAATTTATTAAAGAGTGTCAAGCATGTTATAAGCAAAAATTTAATATTAAATAAAGCATTATGGTTGTTGATAAAAAAAAGTTACAAGAAGCTTGTACACTTATTTTAGAGGCCATTGGAGAAGATGTAGAACGAGAAGGAGTGCGTGATACTCCTTCTCGTTTTGCAAATGCGTGGGAAGAGATTGTGGAAGGATATAGAACATCTGATGAAAAAATTGATACGGTGTTTGATGGAGAAAATTATGATGAAATGATTTTGGTAAAAAATATTCATTTTCATTCATTATGTGAACACCATATGCTCCCGTTTACTGGAGTAGCTCATGTTGCATATATTCCTCGTCAAAAGATTATTGGGCTTTCGAAAATTCCTCGTATTGTTAATAAGTTTTCAAAAAGATTACAAAATCAAGAACGCCTTACGATGGAAATTGCTGATAAATTAGAGTCTTTATTACATGCAAAAGGGGTTGCTGTAAAAATATCTGCATCACATATGTGTATGCAGATGAGAGGGGTAAAAAAAGAAGATGCTCAGATGGAAACAACAGCGGTTCGTGGTTTGTTTCGTACTGATGCTCGGACACGAAATGAGTTTTTGCAGAGTGTTTCGTAAGAGTTTAGCTATTATTATTCAATATTTTTTGGAATTCTTTACTATGGGAAACATTGAGGATTTTTCGAGCGTAATATTGATGCATTTTCGGGAGTTTGTATGTTCTAGGATCATGTCCACTTTTTAAGATTTGTAATACATTTGTTATTCCTCTGTTATATGCCGTAAGGCTGAGTTCTTTTGTTGAGAGTTTTTGTAATGTTGGAGGTAATGCTTTGTATTCTTTACTTTGTTGAAATTCTTTAATGAGTTTATAGTATTTCATCAAATGAAGTGTCGCATCTTCTAAATCTCTGGTTAGATGATTTTTTACATTTGGATCATCTGGGAGATGGTACTGATCTCGGAGTTCTTTTGTCGGTCTATTTGATTTTTGAATTCGTGTAAATCCGTTTACCGTATTTGGTTTTAAAGATGATTCTTTTGCTGCAAGAGCCATGAGATCTGCAAATGAAAATACGCCATGAGAAATTCGAGCAATATTTTGTTTTGCTCGTTGGAGTTCTTTTTTATCGAGTTTTTTTATTGAGATTTTAGAATCTGCAATAATCATGTCTACAATAGTGCGCTTTTTAAGGGAGATTTTAAGTATAGGAGCACATTCATTTCCAGTAATAGTCACCGTGTCCCCCGCATGTAATGATATTTTCGGTTGATATTTAGGAGGTTTTCCATTTATGCTAATTTTTTTATTGTAAAATAATGATCTTCCTAGTATGGTTGAGAGTGTTTCTCCATTTTCTACTATATGTGTTTTTGAAGTATGGATATTTTCTTTGCATTTTTGAAGATCTTCTCGTGTTTCTTTTGAGCAGGTTTGCAAGTCTGTTTCTTTTAGTTTTTTTATTTGAAAAAAAGAAAGTCCTTCACATTTATTTTTTGCTCCAGGTATATTTGTTGGTTTTTTCATTGTTAATTTTGTAAAAATTCGTATAATTATATCATTATTTTTTAATAAAAAACAATATGAAACGAGGAATTGTATGGGGATGTCTTTGTGGGATTATGTTTTTTTCTGGGTGTAAAAACATAGAAGAGTATACAACGCAAGAGGATAGTCATGTGGAAAAAGAAGCATATTTTTTGAATCAGATAGAGAAAAAAGAGTCTCGTTTTATTTCTTTATCAGCAAAGGAATTTAAACAATTTACAGATACTATTTCTTCTACTGATAAAAAACATATTATTCTTGATGTACGAACATCGGAAGAATTTCAAATGGGGCATATTAAAAATGCACATAATATAGATTTTTACAGTCCTGATTTCGTAACAAAAATATCTCAATTAGATAAGAATAAAACGTATTTTATCTATTGTCATAGTGGAAATCGTTCTGGTCAAACATTTTCTCTTATGAAAAAGCTTGGATTTACAACAGTGTATAATTTACAATACGGAATAAATGATTGGAAACAAAATAATTTTCCTCTTGTACAATAATGAAAAGAATTTTTATCATAAAAGATGAGTGTAACCCTTGCGGATTTAGAAGCGAAAGAAGTATTTCCTCGTGTATTTACAAAGCATTATTGGCAAAGTAATGCATGGAAAAAGGCAAAAGAAGAAAATGGTTGTCGATCATTTTGGGTAGAGAAAAAAAATGCAAAAGTTCTTGTTATAGAGCGAAAAGCGCATTTTCTTAAATTTTGGGTCAAACCTTTATGGGAAATACCGCGTGGTCCAATAGGAGATCCAAATGATTTTGTAGAACTTTTGGAAACGGTATTTATGCATGCAAGAAAAAAAGAAAATAATGTAGGTATCGTACGAGTGTATGCACCATTTGGGACAGAGAAGTTTTGGAGTAATCCTTTATTTACAAAGTTTTTACAAGAAAATATTCATAGACGAGCGCCAGAAATTTTTCCAACAAATACTTTGATGATTGATCTTACTCTAACTGATGAAGAAATTTTAGCACAAATGAAGCAGAAAGGACGGTATAATATTAAGGTAGCACGGAGAAAAGGAGTCGTTATAGAACAAGAACACAATGTAGAAAATTTTTGGAAGTTAATGCAAGAAACGAGTAAACGAGATGGGTTTCGATCAAATAAAAAACATGTGTATGTAGATTTATTACAAAGTTTTGGTGATGATGCGGTATTATACACTGCAAAAGATGTAATGGGAGATGTGTTAGCAAGTGCTATTTTTAGTGTTGCGGAAGGAATGGCAATTTATAATTATGGAGCATCGACAAGTCGTAAACGCGGATTGATGGCACCGTATTTATTGCAATGGACAGGTATACAATGGGCAAAAAAGAAGGGGGCAAAAGTATACGATTTTCTTGGTATTTCACCAGAAAATAGTCCTTCGCATTCATTAAATGGAGTCGCATCGTTTAAGTTAAAGTTTGGTGGAACGCGTGTTATTTGTGATGAAGGATTAGATTTTCTTTTATAGTTTTTGTGTATAGTATTATTGAGTAAAAAATGTATAGAACTCTTTTTGAATATGTAAAAGAAACTGTGCAGTTTCTTGTGATAAGGAAAGTGTTCCGTTTTTTGTTTTCTTATCAGTATCGAGTAAAAATGTATGCAGGTTTTGTAATTGTTCGATGGTAAATTTTTGAGCTACTTTTGACAGTGTTTTAAAAACAAATGGATGTATTCCAGATTTTTCGTGAGGAGAATCGATAGAAAATCGTACTTTTAATAATGTACGAATACTTGGAATAATATCTCTGTTCCATATCATAGCAGATCCAAATTCCTTACTAAGGGTTGATATTTCTGTAAGGATTTTTTGTGCATTTCCGCTCGAAAGTGCATTTGAAAACGCAAAATCTGCGGATTCTTCATTTGGAGCGCAAAGAGTAATGATATTGTTTTTTGAAATGTGTTCTTTTGTATTTGCGGTAAGAAGAGCAAGTTTTTGGAGTTCTTTATCAAGTTTTTCGAGATCGTTTCCTACAAAAGAATGGAGAAATTGTGCTGTTTTTAAATCTATAAATGCTCCATATTTTTTTGATCGTTCTATTATCCACTGTGTGAATTTTGAAATATCTCGTTTGGGGTCAAATAATGTGTATTCGTATATTTTGCTCGCATGATTTTTAATTGTTTTAAAAAATTTTGTTCTTTTATCAGGATTAATACTAATAACAAATACAATTACTTCTTCTGGGAGATGTGATAAATGTTCTAAAAGTTTTGTGTATTCTGTTTTTTTGGTCTCTGAAAGTTTTGGATGAGCAGAAGGAGGAAACTCTTCGAGGAAAATTATTTTTTTTCCTCCAAAAAATGGAGGTGTTGATATTTCGGTTATAATTTCTGAAAGTGAATTTTCTTTTACAGAGAGTGTTTGTACCGCAAATTCTCCATACTTTATAAGTGACGCTTTTTTTGTTTGGGAGATAAAATCTTTTAGTAAAAAAGTATTTGGTCCGATGGCAAGAAAAACATTTTTCATATATGTATTATAAGGTGTTTGATGGAAATGTTCCTATAAATTCAAGAGAGTTTTTTGTTTCTTTTCCTTTTATTTTGAGTGTATTAT
>JALUEA010000052.1 GCA_027053135.1 Candidatus Altimarinota bacterium | reverse complement strand
TATGTTTTTTCCCTGTATCGACATCTCCTGTATTTAAATAATTTCCTCTATCATATGCGTTATCTCCACCATCATAAATATAATCTGCAGTTGGACCTACATCCAATGCTAATGGATATACTGTAGGTATCCATTCTGTAATAGCATCAATATTATGATCAATATTTTCTAATACATCTTTCAATTGTAACGATGCTGCAACTTTTACTTTTAAAACATTTCCCTCCCATTTCCTTCCTTTATTTAATCCAATTATATTTACATCGGCCTCAACATGAGAAGTAGTAACATGTAAAATAGCTTCTTTACTATTTAAAATTTCAAAAGAATGTAAAATTAATCCATTAGATACCTCAAATCGAGTAATATTCTGAAACCCTTCTCCTGTAATTTTTAAATCAGCGGTTTTATTAAGTCCTAAAAAATTTGGTGTTACACTATATAAATACGGTAATGCAGCATGCGCAGACTGTTCATCATTATCTAACTGCCTCCACTCTGAAGCATCACAGATATATGAATAAGTATCTGTTGTATTATGATACATTCTTCCAGAATTCATTGCAGTACATTCTGGAGCTGATACACGATTTTCAATTCGAAAATTCAAAACTTCATTTCCTTTAAAGTCAATATTATTTGAAAATATAAAAGCATCTTTATCTGCTTTCCAAGTAATAAAATTATTTAATGATTCTCCAAAATATAATGGAATATTTTTAAACGCATCTTCCTGTAAGGTTATTCCATCAAGAGCATCATTCTCTATGATGACAATATCAGAATTTTCAGCCATTACCGTTTTTTCAGTTACTCCCAAACAGAAAACGATACTTACAACGCTCCACCAAAAAGAAGAAAAGAAAACAAAATGTTTTTTATATGGTATGAAATATTTCATAGTTTATATATCTATTATAGAATATTATTGTCGAGGAACTTCATATTTTAACACTATATTTTCTGCTCCAAGATGTTGAATAAATGCAGCATCAAATAC
>JALUEA010000051.1 GCA_027053135.1 Candidatus Altimarinota bacterium | reverse complement strand
GTATATATACTATTTCTCTTTTAAATGTACTCATATGTTTTCTCTTCAAAAAAATAGAATATTCCAATATATATTGGGAATATTCTATGTACTTACCATACACAGTACAACATTTGCAAATTCTGTTTCTGTTATAGAAAATAAAAATGCTCGATTCCCATTTTTTACAGATATTTCTCCAGAACATAAAGATTTTGAAGCAATAACCTATCTCCATTCACATGGAATGATTAATGGATACAACGATAAGACATTTAAAG
Source organism: Candidatus Altimarinota bacterium (assembly GCA_027053135.1). Taxonomy (GTDB): domain Bacteria; phylum Patescibacteriota; class Gracilibacteria; order CAIRYL01; family CAIRYL01; genus SZUA-1403. The sequence goes on along the minus strand of JALUEA010000051.1, from coordinate 4,070 downwards.
CAGATAATACTATTTCTCGAGTAGAAAGTGTAAAACTTTTACTAAAAGCATCAAATAAAAATATCTATACAACCCCTCATAATACCTCTATATTTCAAGATATACCATCAAACCAATGGTTTAGTGATTATATTTATACGGCAAAAAAAATAGGCGTAATTAATGCATATGGAGAAGGTGGTACTGATAAATTTAATCCGACTCGAACCGTCAATAGAGCCGAAGCAATAAAAATGATTTTAACCGTAAATAATGAATATGTTCCTCCAGCAAAAACACATGAACAATGGTTCCTTCCGTATTTTCAAAAAGCAAATACACTTCATATATTTACCCAACAATATACAAAAGCAAATTTTAATACACTTATTTCTCGTGCAGGAGATTCACTTACAAGAGGTGAACTAGCAACATATATGTACCGATACATTGCACAAAAAAATGGAGATTTACAAACACAAACAACACTCAAACCAAAGACAATGTCTGCTGATCTTTTAAACACTTCGTCTCGTTTTCCTATCACTATTAATGCCTTTTTTATAAATGGAAACTTACGATTAGAATGGAAAAATTCTCCTTCTCATGGTATTACTATCATTGCTTCACAACGAAAAAAAAATAATCACCTCATTTCAAAATCTGTATATGTAAAAAACAATACAAAAACATTTGATACATCATTTTTTCAAGGATTTGAAACAGGATTTATAACATTTACCATCAAAAACACCAATACCACTCTTGCACGTTTTATTCTTCCCGTATACACGAAATTTACACCATACATTGCAAAAACTTTTTCTGTTAATACAAATGCAACAACCTATCAATACGCATATCCAAATAAAAAAATTACCGTCCAAATTGATACCACAGATCCAAAAGATTTTTCAAAGTATAAAGCCTATGTATTAAATTCATCAGAAAATATATATGAAAAACCAATTTCTGCATATAATGAAAAGTCTCTGCTTGTTGAATTCATACCGAAAAAAAAAGACCTCTATATTATAGAAATTACTGATGAATCAGGATTAGCAAAAGCTATTGTTCCAGTAACTCCATATGGATTTTTTCCTATTTTACCTAATAATCTTGATCTCCTTACAATAAATACACCTCAAAACCAAAAAAAAGATATCTCACCAGATCAAATTATTTCAGAAATCAATACACTCCGAAAAATACATAATCTCCCACTTCTAACAAAAAAAATAGAACTTACATCTCTTGCGCAAATTCGGGCAAGAGATATGAAAAAACGACACTACTTAAGCCATACAACTCCAGAAGGATTAACTGTAAACGATATGCGATCAGATTATTCTCTAACAAGCCCATTATCTGAAAATATAGCAACCCATTCAAAAGGATCTGTATTTGCAGCAATAGGCTTAGAATATTCTCCGACACATAGAAGAACATTACTCAATCCAGAATTACAGTATATCGGAATTGCAACCGAAACATTAGAAAATGGAGAACGATTAGTTGTGGAAGTATTCCAAAACAAAGTGGTAACACCTTCTGATATTGCAAACGGAGAACAAATATTATATAATCTTATTTCTACACAATTTCCAACAGTCAATACAGATATTATTCTTCAAAATGTCGCCGAAGATTGGTCTCAAATAATGGCAAAAAGAAAATCAGCCCAAACAGAATTTTCCGATGGAACCAGCTGGAAAAATATTTTAGATCACTACCATATACACAATAGTACAGAAATTTTTGTTCTCTCTCATCAAACCCCAGAAAAAATAAAACACTATTTTGATACGAATCCAACAATTCTTCAAAAATTTTTCAAAAACAAAATATCATATGGACTTTCTATTAAAATGGACTCTCTCGGAAGAGTATATTTAACCCTTATAGGAAGTGAATAAATACTACTTTACCCAAAAATAAAATAAAATCTACTCAACTTTTTTTACCCCATATATCTTATCTACAATGATTATGCTATAATTCTAATAAAATGAGAAATATATTAGAGAGTTATTGACAAATAACTTTTATATTGATAAAATTATGTGATTTTAAAAAATCAAACTTTTTATATTCTATAAATAGAAAAAAATATGCAAAATAAATGGACAGCATCTGTGACAAATACAAAATCGACAAAAGAAGATAATAAAGGAGGAATCACTCCAGAAAAAAATCATTCAAAAAAAATTGGATTAGCAATGGGAATTGTGGGAGCTATTCTTGTTGTAGCAGGATCCGCTCCAATGCTTTTTGGAAACTCTGATAACCTAACAGGAGATACAACAGGACAAAAAGAAGCAGTAGACCCACTTGTTGCACTTCTATCAGAGGGAAACTCTGAAAAAAAGAGCCCCTCTCAAACTCCAGCAAAAACAGCAACAAATCAAGCAAATACAACACTCCACTTAACAATAAAGCCAACACCTACAAAACAATCAATATCAGCAACACCACATACAACTCCAGCAGCAACACCAGTACACAATACGACATTACAAAAAGCACCTTCCTCTGATACTTTTGTAAAAGTAACAAATGACAATACAGGAACAACAGATAAACAAGGAAGACAATTTCATAATTCTTCGGCACTGGTAAATTCTTCAAATGGAAACATTCATGTAACAAATGGAATACAATCTGTTTCAATTACAGGAAATGAAGCTTCTATTACCAATGGATCTCAGTCTGTTTCAATAAAGAATCATACACAAACAACGATCAAACCACCTAAAAATATTCAAACAGGATTTGATTCAAATATGCTATTAGGACTCCTTTTTCTTTTCGCAAGTGGAGTATTTCTCCTTCGATCACAAAAACCTACATTTTATAAAAAATAATACAAAATACGACAAATAAATAAAAAACATTATATAAAAAGATGACGGAAAAAAAAATTTCATCATCGGACACTCCACACAATAAAGAAAAACATATTAAAAAACTTTCCAATGCTGAACTAAAAAAAATTAGAATAGCAGAAAAAATTTTAAAAGAAGGGATGACAAGTATAAAAGACTTGATATCCCCTTCTTCGTTTAAAGTAAATTTTCGAAATATCCAAATTGGAGAAACCTATGCAAAAACATTTTTTGTATATGCCTATCCACAATATATCTCTGCAAATTGGCTCTCGCCAGTAATTGATTTAGATGCACAAATAGATGTCTCCCTTTTTGTGTATCCATATGAATCAAAAGATGTTATGAAACAACTTCGAAAACGAGTTACAGAAATGCATTCAACTATCAATATGGAAAGAGAGCGAGGATTAGCCAGAGATCCAAGTTTAGAAGCAGCGTTAGAAGATGCTGAACGATTAAGAGATCAACTTGCAAGAGGACAAGAAAAATTTTTTCAATTTGGTCTTTATTTTACCATTTATGCCGATAGTCCAGAGAATATAAAAAAAACACAAACAACTATTCAGTCTATACTGGGAGGGAAATTAGTACTTTCTAAACCAGCAGACTTTCAACATCAACATGGATTTGAAACAACTCTTCCACTTGGAATCGATAACCTCGAAGTCTATAGAAGTATCAATACAGAACCCCTTTCATCAAGCTTTCCATTTACAAGTTCTGATATGAGTACAGGAGAAGGGATATTATATGGAATCAATCGACATAATAACTCTCTTATTATTTTTGATAGATTTTCACTTGAAAATGCAAATTCTGTTATTTTTGCAAAATCTGGTTCAGGAAAATCATTTGCAGTAAAACTTGAATTACTCCGTTCCTTAATGATGGGAAGTGATGCAATTGTGATTGATCCAGAAGATGAATATCAAAAACTTTCAGAAGTTGTTGGAGGAACAACCATTAAAATGTCGCTTAATTCCAACCAAAGAATTAATCCTTTTGATATTCCAACCCCAATGCAAAATGAGAACCTCCGTCCTGGAGATCTCTTACGATCATCAATCATTTCCCTTCTTGGACTTTTAAAACTCATGCTTAAAGGAATTTCTCCAACAGAAGAAGGAATTTTAGATAAAGCCCTTATAGATACATATGCACTCAAGGGAATTACAATGGATATAGAGGATCCAACTCATATGG
>JALUEA010000050.1 GCA_027053135.1 Candidatus Altimarinota bacterium | reverse complement strand
ATCCACGCAAAGAGAGTGCCACAGGATATGCTTTTATAGATGGTAGAGTAGATAATATATTTAGTGAAAAAGGATTATCCAAAGAGGTTAATCGTGCTACAAGTTTGAGAAATTTTATTAAAACTCTCTTAGTAATAGATGGATATTTAAGTTGCCACGATACATCGCAACAGGCAATATCTAAAATTGATAAAACTAAATTGATAAAATCTATTGATGAATTTTTACATGTTTCATCTGGTTCTTTAAAGGCTGTTTTTGCAGATTATTATATTAAAAATAATTTTACATTTGATGGAATAGAGAATACTGATGAGTTTAAAAAATTAGAACCATTTGCTCCAAAAGAAGTATTGGAGAAGACGAAACAAAAAATTATTACGAAGATTGATGATGTTTGGGTGGGGATTGTTCAAAAATTAGAAGAAACAGTGAATGAAAAATTTTATAAAGATATAAATTTTGATGGTGGAGTAGATACAAAAGATATAGGGATAGAATCTATAGAAAATTGTATAAAAGAGCAGATAGTACAGCATGTATTTGGAGATAAATTATCTGATGAAATGAGTACAGGAGTGAAAAATTTTATTCATCTTTCGAGTGAAAAATCATATGAAAATATTCAGAATGCATTGATTGAGGCAAAAAAAGATTTGTTTATGTTTATAAAATCTTTAAAGATAAATGGTTTATATGCTGGAGATTCTAAAAAATTGGATATAGGAAAGATTAAAGATTTACAGAATGAACTTGATGTAATTTTTCAGAATATTCAAAAAGTTCTTTCTGCTGAAATTCCAAATATGCCAGATAAGCAGATAATCATTGAAAAAATTGTAAAATCATTAGTAAATAAAGAAGAAATTTTAACATTGTTGCGTACAACAATTCATAGTTTTGAAGATGAATTATCAGAAATGGTACGAAGATTAACGGTTTCTTCTTCTGATGCATATGATAAAAAAGAGATAAAGTATCCTACACAGAAAGAAAAAATGGCAAAAGAAGTAAAAACATTTGTTATTAATAAAATGATTGCAGAGTCTCAATCGAATTGATAGTATTTTTGTAATGTTGTTATAAAAATTTTTCTTTGTGTATATGCAATATCATTTATTATTCCCTGGAACGCATCGTGTTTCAAAGGTGAATAATCTTATTTTACCAGGTCATACATCTGCTGTTACTTTGATTCAATCAAAAGATGGAAAAAATATTTTAGTTGATACGGGTTCTCGTGGAATGTTCCCAGTCATTAAAAATCACTTAGATCGGTTAGGGGTGAGTGTTGATGATATTGATATTGTGATTTTAACACATTTGCATTTAGATCATTCGTTTAATGTTTCGTTGTTTCCTAAAGCAAGAGTTATTGCGTGGATGCATGAGTGGAACTATTTAGAAACATGTCGTCTTGCAAGTATTCAGGATTTTGAAGTTGCAACGGGAGTCGTTATTTTCCCTGTTCCTGGACATGCAGAGGAACATTTAGCAGTTGAAATTACTCTTAATGATGGAAAAAAAGTAATTATTGCAGGAGATGCAATTGATGAGAAGTATATAAAAACAAAAAAAATTCATCGATATGCATATGATTTTGATTTATATAAACAAAGTGCTGATTTGATAATAAAACGAGCTGATATTGTTATTCCTGGACACGGAGAACCGATTGTTATTGATAGATAAAAAAGAGAAAAAACTCTTGATTTTTTCATTTCTTTTTTACTACACTACATGTGCGTTGAAGACAGTAGGCATTTACCATTATGGTAAAGAAATAAGTCCTGCCGAGACTATAATAAAATTCGATTTGAAAATTTCTTTATAGATCTTGTCTTTCAATTGCACTTTTTATAAGCGCGATAAGAAGATGAGTTTTTTTTATTCACGCACTTTTATCATTTTACTATTTCTGCGATGACAGACAAAAAGGAGGGGGTAATATAATATGGCTATAACACGATCAAAAAAAGAAGAAGTCTTAAAGGCTTTAGTTGAGTCATTTGGTTCTGCTAAGTCAGTTGTTTTTGCTAAAAATAAAGGACTTACAGTTGCTGATTCAAAAGATCTTCGATCTGTATTGAGAGAAGAAAATGTTACTTTTACTGTTGCAAAAAAAACATTATTTAAAAAAGCAGCTGAAAGTATAGGAGTTGATGGGTTTGATATTTCTGTATTAGAAGGTCCTGTTGGTGCTGCAATTTCTTTTGAAGATGAAGTTGTTGGAGCAAAAGCAATTGCAACTTTCGCAAAAAAGAATCAAAATATTGAGCTTGTTGCAGGGATTGTAGATGGAGAGTTTCTTGGAACAAAAGAAGTTGTAGATCTTTCAAAACTTCCTTCAAAAGAGGAATTGTATGCAAAATTTCTTGGTTCTATGCAAGCACCTCTTTCAAATTTTGTTGGGATTGGGAACAATCTTATCTCAGGTTTTGTACGATGTCTTGATCAAATTGCTGATCAGAAAAGTGCTTAAAATCTAAGTATTTAATGTATTATTTATTGTTATTTAATTATATTCTTATGTCAGAAACTACTGAATTACCAGAATTGTCTGCAAATGGACAAAAAATTATTGATCTTGTAAAAGAACTTACTGTTTTAGAATTATCTGCTGTTGTAAAACATATGGAGGATGTATTTGGTGTCTCAGCTGCTGCTGTTGCTGCACCAGTTGTTGCAGGAGCTGCTGGAGAAAGTGCTGCTGATGAGCAAACTGAATTTGATGTTATTATTACATCTGCAGGTTCTTCAAAAATTGGAGTTATTAAAGCAGTACGAGAAGCTACTGGTCTTGGTCTTAAAGAAGCAAAAGCTGTTGTTGATGGTGTTCCTGCTCCAGTTAAAGAAAAAGTATCAAAAGATGATGCTGAAAGTCTTAAAGCAAAACTTGAAGAAGCAGGAGCTACTGTTGAAATTAAGTAATAGAAGTTTGTATATTTTTTATCTAGAAAAACTCAGAAGGATACTTTCTGAGTTTTTTGTTATATGTAGTGAGTGTGATATGATTGGTTTATAGAAAGTAATTGAATTATATTCATGAATATACTTTTAGATTTTAGGCCATTTATAAATGAAATTCCTTCAAATGGAGATTTTTTTTGTGCAGACTTTTGTCATGCATTATTTCGAAATAATCCATCTAATATATTTTATATTTGGACAACAGGAAAAGAACGACTGTTAGAAGAGTATAAGTTTGATCAATACCATAATGTTCGTCGAATACATACAGAGATAGAAATTGATACTTTATATAGATTGATTCGTTTTTTAGAGTATCCAGCAATAGATGATTTAGTGGAAACACTTGCAATGAAACATGGGCATATGCCATGGGTTGGAAAATTTGATGTGGCGTTTTTTGCCACTCCAATGCCTGTTTTATTAGAAGGAGATTGTTTGCATGTACAAATCACGAATCATTTAAAACCGTTACATACTCCAGAGATTTTTTTGGAGAAACATATGAAGTATCAAGAGAAAAAATGGTATAAGAAAAATTGGACACAGGCAGGTTTAAATATTGTTCCATCAGAGTTTTTAGCAGAAGAGTTACGCCAAGAAATTGATGAAGATGATAATCCATTATTGGTAAGTAATATTGGTGTTACACAGGATATTGTGCGATTTGTTCCGGAAAATACAGAGAAGGATTATTTGTCTAATGCGGAAGAAGTAGATGATATTATGGAGATGAATGATGAATATTCTCATCGAGTACAGCAGCAAAAAATATATGATTCTTTACCGAAATATTTTTTTTATTCGAAAGAAACACTTGATACTATAGAAAATACTTTAAAGGCATTTTCTTTATTTAGAGGACGATATGAGGATTCAGAGGTTTATCTTATTATAGAGGAGCCATTTAAAGATGCTTTTAAATTTACTCATTTTTTATCACGAAATGAGTATGTAAAAATTATTCCTCCTGTCTTAAAGGAAGAAAAAATTATTATGCTTTCAAAATGTATCGCTTTTATACAACCAGATATATATAACACAGAGGGGTTATCTTTATTAGAGGCAATGAAATGTGGTGCATTGATATTATGTTCAACATATGGAGTTTTTCCTGAAATATGTCCTTCTGTTAACTTCTTTTTTGATCCAATGTCATATAATGATTTATTAAAAGGAATGAAACGGAGTTATACACTTTATGAAGAATATAGACTATCTGAAGAAAAGAAAGAACAATGTGAATATTTTTCTATTTCAAATACGAATATTCATGTTGCAAGTAGTAATAAATATTCTTGGGATGATATTACAGAAAAGATAATGAAACATATTGCAAATATTTTAGAGGAAAGAGAGTATGGT
>JALUEA010000049.1 GCA_027053135.1 Candidatus Altimarinota bacterium | reverse complement strand
GGATGCGTGTATGTATGCACCGTTTTTTGCCGTCCTGAAACATATCCATCTCCAAAATCCCATTGGTATTTTACAATCTCTCCTTTCGAACATCGAGTCGGATCAAATGAAACGGTTACTGGAGCAATCCCGGATGTTCGAGAAGAAGAAAAACATGCAATTAACGGCGTATCGGTAACGGTTACATGCACCGTCTTTGAAACCCTATCTCCTCTATCTGTAATAGCAGTTAATACGACATCATAATTTCCTGGTTTTTTAAATTCATGTGTTGTAAATGCCCCTCCTCGTACTATTTTTGTATCATCGTTATAATCCCATTCATACGAAATAATTTTACAATCTTTTACACGACACGTCGATAATGAAGCATTAAACTCAACAACAAGTGGAGCCGTTCCAGATTCTGGAAACATCGAAACAACAGGATTTACTGGTGGCTCTTTCACTTTTATTTTAAGAACTTTCTCAGAAAAAGCCCCTTCTGAATCTGAAACACGCAATTTCATCGTATAATCACCTGCTTTTCTAAAAACATATTCTTGTTTTTCCCCATAAAGCTCTTTAATCGTTTGATCATCTTCATCGTCTACTAAAACCCATTTATATTGCACGATATTCTCGTCTGCATCCGTCGATTTCCCTCCATAAAAATTTACGGTGAATGGGATATATCCCACAATTTTATTTTCCCACTCTTCTTTTTTTGGTTTTGTTCGAATTTCTGCGACAGGAGCACTATTCCCTTTTTCAACTTCAATAAGAATTTTTTCAGTATCTGTTTTTCCAGACTCTGTTTGTACCGTCAATTTCACTGTATATTTCCCTGGTTTTTTAAACGTATAATCAATAATATCTTCTGTTCGAACTCTATCTCCCTCTATTTCCCATCTATATTTGACGATTTTTTCAAATTCACTATACGAAGAACTTCCATCAAATGTAACATGAAACGGTGTTTTTCCTTTTGTCTTTTCAACAATAATCTTTGCGTTAATTGTTTTACTCCCCTCAGGATACACAATTACATCTTTCGTATAATTTTTGACACCCCCTGCATCAAACTCTATTCGTAAACGAATGGTTTTTTGTCCTTTCGATTTATATATTTTTTTTACGACGTCTTTTCTTCCAACCATTTCATATTCTCCATCATCATCAAAATCCCATTTAAACAAAGCACGACCTTTATGTAAGCCAGAAGCATCAACCGTAAACAGTTTTCCTTGTGTAATACGCCCTGGATGCGTAACAAATGTTGCTCGATCTATAAGGAAGACTCTACTGTAATTAACAATTTTTCCTGATAACAGAGTAACTTCTAATGCTATTTCTTGAACCCCATCAGAGAGGAATTGGAAAGTATATTCTGGATTCAATGACGATGGACCATATGTTTTTCCTCCATCTTTACTCCATCTCAAACCTACAGGAATTTTCTTTTTATACCGTAACTCTTTCAAAATATCAGATGCTGAAAACAAAATATCTATAGGAGCAACGAGTTCTCCTTCTGGAACATTTGGCATTTCAATTTGTGAGTGTTGAAACTCTTCTACAACAAACTTCTTAATAAAAGCAATAACTCCTCCCCACGCTAAAATAGAAAAAAATATTAACCCAAACGAAACTCCTCCAAATACAAACGCAGCACGCCTTTTTTGTGGCTGACTTTTCGGAGTGGAATACCCTCGAAAAATTCCAATAGCTCCTACCAATAACAAAATTATCAATATAACCATAAAACTCTTATTGGCAAGCCCCATTAAAAAAGACTTAATTTGATATGGTTCTATTCCAAATGCTTTAAACACTGGATTACCACTATCTGCTAATCCTAATAAGAATATAAGCAATATAATAATTAAAATGAAAAAAACAAAAATAGAGGCAAAAATTGCCGTCGAATACGATTTTTTCTTTTTTCGCTGTTTTTTCCCAGTTTCTTCATTCTCATCGTCGTCGTCATCATATTCTTCCTCTTCATCTTCGTACTCTTCTTCAAGATTTTCTTCTAAATCCTGTAAAAAAATATTTTTCTCTTCCGTCGAAATGTGTGATGTTTGTTTTTCTGTTTCCATAGCAATAACAAAATATAAATAATTTTCGTATTATACTATCATATAAAGAAAAAAAAATCTACTTTTTTCTGTCTTCATCCACTGTATCCTTTGTATCCTTTTTTCGTTCTCCAAAAATTCCTCTTCCTATACGAACAATAGTTGCCCCTTCTTCTAACGCTATTTCATAATCTGCACTCATCCCCATCGATATTTCTGTAACAGATGGAATGAGTTGTTGTATTTCGTCTTGTATCTGTTTCATTTCTTTATAATATTTCCGTTTTTGATCATTCGTAATATCTTTTTTTAAAATAGTAAATATTCCAGATACCGTGATATGCTGTGTTATTTCTGGAGTATTCACCACCTCCGAAACAAACGCTTTCAGATATTCTGGTTCAATCCCAGATTTATTTTCATCGTGAGAAATATTTATGTTTAAAAACACTTCTCTTTTTAATTTCTTCCCGTTGTGAACATATAACTCTCCAGCAATTCTATTTATTCGTGCTAATAATTTAAGAGAATCAACCGTCTCTATACAATCAAACATTTTAACAGCTTTTTTTACCTTATTTGACTGTAACTTTCCAATAAAATGCTTTTTATGTGGAAATTTTTGTAAGATATCCCATTTTTTTTCTGCTTCCTGAATCCTATTTTCAGCAATAATAATATTTTCACTTTGAGACAATGCACTCTGCAAAAGAGGTAATGAAAAATGTGTTTTTGTTGCAAGAGCCAGTTTTCTTCCGTTCCATTGAGATATTTTCTCTAATATTCGTTTCGTATTTTTTTCAACCGATTCTATAGACATCATAAAAAATATAAAAATACTCGTATCAGCCCCCCAGGTTCCTACCCCTTACCGTATAGAGTATCAAAAAAATCGAATGTATTCCATACGCTTTTCCAACGGTGTTTTTCCTGTTTTTTTCTCTTGAGAGACAAAAAAAAGAATCTTCCATTACAAGAATAAATAGTACTCTAAAAGAAAAAGTATGGTACTATGTGTATGATACTTTTTTTACTCTGTTTTCTATACACTCATGAAACTTACACGAAATACAACAAAAGAGAATGGTATTGCCTATACCTTACAAACAAAACACAACACAATAGGAATTAATGTGGATACCGGAGATATGCAAATTTTTTTACAAGAACAAGAACATGATAAAAAAGGACTCTTTCATTGGCCAGGAGAATACGAAATGAATAATACTTCATTTTTTTTATCAAAACCAATTGGAAAATGTTCTCTGGGAAAAATTTTTGTAGAAGGCGTACGATTTGTATGCTTTAATGACGAAGGACTTACCGAAGTGACAGATGATCTCATTCAAACCTTTGGAAATACCGATATTTTACTTATTGAAAAATCAGAACATTCGGGATTAAAAAAATCTGATCTTAAAAAACTTATAGAAAAAGTAGATCCTCGAGTCCTTATTTCTTCAAGAGGATATACCGAAAATATACTAAAAGAATTTTCATTTCCTTTTAAAAAAGAAGAACAGTATTCCGTTACAAAAATATCTCTTCCAAACGAAAATTCTGAATATATAATTTTATAATGAGATATGACTGATACCATTACCCACTTTCTTTCTACTCTTGATATTCAACCAAAAAAAATTTCCTTATATCAGACGGCATTTACCCATAAAAGTTTTGGAAACGAAAAAAATGTTGAAAATAATGAACGCCTCGAATTTCTAGGAGATGCCGTTTTAGAACTCTTAGTAACAGAATTTTTATATAAAAAATTCCCACACCTAACAGAAGGAGTTATGACAGCGTTACGAAGCGCAGCGGTACGAAAAGAATCGCTCGCGAACCTCGCCAAATCAATTCAATTAGGACGTATTATTAAACTCTCAAAAGGAGAACGACATGGATACAAAAAAGATTATATTCTCGCAAATACTGTGGAAGCATTACTTGGAGCTTTATATTTAGATAGAGGATTACGAAAAACAAAACAATTTTTATCGACCTTTTTATTTCCAAAAATCGTTAGTGCCGAAAATAAAAAAGACTACATTGGACCAAAAAGCAAATTTCAAGAATGGGCACAAGCAGAAAAACAAATAACTCCTACGTATAAATTGGTATCATCTTCTGGACCGGATCATGCAAAAACATTTTCCATGGCGGTATTTTTAGGAGACCAAAAAATAGCTGAAGGATCCGGTAATTCAAAACAATCAGCAGAACAAACGGCCGCTAAAAATGCATTAGCATATTTTAAAATCGAGTAAAAAAATATCTAGCATTTTTCCAAAAAGTACAGTATAATATTCAGAATATATAC
>JALUEA010000048.1 GCA_027053135.1 Candidatus Altimarinota bacterium | reverse complement strand
ATGTAATATTGTGGAAAACTTGTGTGTAAAAAGTGGAAAACAAATTATAAAGTGTTTATATGTTGTGAATAAATTGTTGTATTTATTGGTTTATAGTATCTAACCAGTGATTATAATGTTTTTCTTTCATCTTTCGTACTTTTATTATAAATTTTGAGTCAACTGATATTCGTCCTAATACTCTCATGAAACTGTTATATAAAAGCATATTGTTATCTATAGTGTGTACTTTTTCCATATGTCTCATCATTGGATCAGGTATACTTTTTGTATTTGAAAGAGTAATGAGATCAAAATCTCCAATCATAGGATCTATTGATTTTTTTTTCACAATAAAGAAAATAGAATCAGGTGGGAGATTTATATTGTTTTTAATTGCTTTCTCTATTATTTGAGATACTTTTTTTATTGTACTATCAATGATTTGTGGGGAAAAATGATATTTTTCTGGATGAAACCCAACAGGAAATTTATTATTAGGAGAAAGAGCAAATGCTCCTTTGGTATTGAGTGGAGTTGAGAGTATTTTTGTTCCTTCTTCGTTTACTCTATATGTTCGAAATGTTGGGATGCCTGCTTCTTGTAATATTTTATGTTTCTTGAGTAATGGTTTTACATTTGGAGTATATTCAAAAGATTTTTTAAGAACGAATGGAACTGTTTTTGAAGTATTTTTTCCTGTAATTTGTGCAGAAACTCTTGAGACCGATCCATATGCTCCTTGTGAAATATATGTTTGATTCTCTAGGATGTGTACTGTAGCGCTTCTTCCTTTATGATTGGTAAATGTTTCTTTTACAGAGATAGTCCCCTTTGGAGTTTTTGTCATTTGTATATTTTTGTTGGGAGAAATTGAAATTTGTACGGTTTTTTTTCGTTGTATTGCGTTGACTATTTTTTTATATTGTTTTTTTGTAAAATGGAGTATTTTTCCTCCAAATTTTTTCCCTAATTGCAATATATATTTTCCTCCTTTGTATATAAATTTTCCGACTGTAGGAGGAAGTCCTATAAGGAGGGTTTCTGCTTCATATAGTTCTAATCCTTTTTCTGGAGGATGATTATATCTATAGTTTTTTCGCGCTTCTTTTTCAAGTGCACTTTGACATGCTTTATTATTTTGTATCGTCTTTGTAAGACATTCTGTTTTTTTGGATTTGCTTTTTGGAAGTTTTATTTTGGGTTGTAATGATTGAAGGCATTTATTGACTTCTTGTAGGACATCTCGAGTTCTACATTCTTTCGGATAATTATTTCCTGCAAGAATACCTTCTCTTCGAGAAGGAGGTGTATTAAGGGTTTTTAAAATAATATTTTTTTCAAAAAATAAGAAAGGTGGTTTGTTTGTATTCATATTTTTGTTTACATATAACATATATTATATTTTACCACCTTTTTTTAAAAAACGAAATATTTACTCCATTCTTTTGAGGAAAAAACTTATTGTTCCAGCGAGAAAAAGAGCAACGGTAAGAGCGTATATTCCTATAAAATGGAATGATAGAGCGGTAAGTATAAAAAATATACATCGTACGAATCCTACAATCCATTCTCTTGTAATAAGAAATGTATAACTTTCTTTTGATTTCTCTGCGTGTTTGTATATTTGTGAATAGAATGATATTCCAAAGAGAGGTCCAAGTATTCCAGCTGATATTGCGAGAAGAGTGGCAAGTATTGTACTGGGGAATAATACTAATAATCCACGAGGTGCAATATCTAAAAATCGTGCTAATGCGCCCCAGTGTATCATTTTTTCACTTGAGTATTTATCAGTAAGGAAACCAACTGTTTTTGCACTTATAATTTCTATTGTTGCCATAAGGAAAAACATTTCTCCCATAAGGGTATATTGTTGTAAAACAATTTTTAAGAGAAGAGGATATATAAGTATGAGTGATGCTGTTTGTACTCCTTCTATAAGAGACATGTGAAAAAATGATTTTTGAAGTATGTGAGTGCTAAAAAAAGTATAACTTTTTTTAAGTGATGGAAGTTGAGGATTTTTTTGAATTGGTATGGGAATACGAATAGCAAAAATAAATGCAATACTGTATAGAAGAATAGAGAGTATTAGTATAGAATTTTGGAAACCGTGATCAATAAGAAATCCTGAAAAAAGTGGTCCTATAATTAATGATCCCATTTGTAATACTTGTATATTTCCTAAAAAAGTACCTCGTGTTGATTGGCAAATTTGTTGGATATTTATCCAATGGAAAGAAGGAGAAAGGAGGCTTATTTGTAATACATAGTTACTTATTATAAGAAGAAATATTGGGAGAGATGTGTTTTCAAAGAGTAATAATAAAAGGGTTAGTACTAAAAAGAGAATGCCACTCGCAAGTTTTTGTTGAATAGAAACGGGTATATTTTTATGTATAAAAAATATAAAAACACTTACGAGTCCATATATTCCACCAAGTGTAAATAAAATTTCTTCAAATGACAGTGTAAATTTATCCTTTAATAAAAAAGGAAAGAAAAATCCTGTAAGGGCATTTCCAAGCGATAAAAATGCTTGCATTAAAAGAATTGAATTCATTTTGTAAAAAGGTATAAAAACAGGAAGAAATATATGATTAAAAATAAAGATATATTAGTTTATATAATACATGATATTTTTACAGTATATTTTAGAATAAATTTATTCTAAAATATTTCTTTAGTATAATAAATTTTTTTTGGGAAATGTTTTTTATTATTTTGAGTATAAATAGTACATTTTTAAAAAAGTAGTAGGAGGTGTTCTTGGGTGTTTGATGTATAGTATTGGCAGATGAGGTTCTTTCTCAGGAGAATATGTTGAAGGAAAAAAAAGGTACTGAGCGGTTTCTATTTTTTATTGACTTATTATATTTACAATTTTATAATCATATCTATTTATGCTACGGCAAAAATAGTATTTGCAAGAGGGTATTCTTTTTTTTGTATATTATGTTTTCTTTTGTAGTGAAGCTTAGAACAATATTGGTATATCTTTTTTTGGGGCTTCTTTTGTTTGAGGTCTATAATTATTTTTGGGGAGATATGTCTTCATTTTGGCAGAAGGTTTTAATACTTCTAACAATAGTGTATATATTTTCTCTTCTTAAAGATTTTGTTTTTTGGGTCTTTTTGTGGTGGTCTGGTTTTGTTGCTTTTTGTATAAAAAGTATTTTGGTGGTATTGGGAGTGATAGCTGTGTGGGGATATATTTTTATACATTTTGGAGATAAGACTTTTAAAAAAAATCATTATGAGATACGAAATAATATTCGAAGTTTTTTTGCACTTCCAACTTCTTCACCGTTTGTAAGAACTGATGAAAATGTATTAGTTGTTCCTTCTACGAGAGAAGGGAAAAGGGACTCTATTGTGCATTTATTGTTACAGCAAACGACTCTTTCAACTTCTGAAGAAAAAAAGAAAATACCAGAAGTAGAAGAAAAAAAAATAGAGAGAACAGAAGAGAAGAGTGTTTTTGCTGAAAAACAAAATTCTTCTTCAAAAAAAATACCATTATTGTATGTTCGTGGAGCAGAAAAAAATTGGAAAGTTCCATTACAAAAAGAATTGGAGAGTGATGATGGTGTGTACTTTTCTCGAAAGCATAAAACACAAGAAGATATTTCTCGTTATATTCCAGTTGCAACGGTTCTTCCGAATAGTATTGGAAAAAAACTGGCAAATTATCTTTTGTTTAAAAAGGTCTTGGTACAGGTTGTGTACCCTGTAGGGTATATATTTGAAAATATTGTATGGCACTCTACAGAGAAAGAATCTGGATTAGTTGAGGACGTTTCTGCTAATATAGTGTTACAAGAAACAGGAGAGAAGCTTGCACATGTACAATATCAAATATATTCATCAGGAGATTTGTTTGAGAAATATGAGAAAGAGTTTGTAACTTCTCCATCAACTAGTGCGAATATATTTTTTGTAGAATCGTCTACTTCAAACATGATGAAATATGTTACATTTTTTGCTGGAAAATGTTGGGTTATTACTTTTACAAAAACACGAGATAATATGAGTGAAGATGATTTGTATAGAGTGTTAATTCCTGCTGTTTTTGAAGCTCAAGACTAAAAATTTCTATAAAGAAAGAAATGATAGAATGTAGACATGTTGTACGAGAGTACAGTATTGGGGGAGAAAAATGGAATCTTGGTCCATTAGATTTTTCTTTCCCCGTAAATTCTTCTGTTTGTATATTGGGGCAGTCTGGAAGTGGAAAATCAACTTTATTGCATCTGTTAGGAGGGATAGATTATGTCACAAAAGGGTCTATTGTTATACAGGGAACAAATATTTCTGTTCTTAGTGAAGATGAAAGAAATATGTTTCGAAAAGAAAATATTGGTTTTGTTTTTCAAGATTTTTATTTGATAAAAGAGCTTACT
>JALUEA010000047.1 GCA_027053135.1 Candidatus Altimarinota bacterium | reverse complement strand
GTTTTAATATATACTCCTTTTTTTCCTATTTTACATTCAATTAAATCTGGATCATCTCCAGTTCGAATTTTTTTTAGTTTTTCCCCTCTTTTTAAAGAAATAGAAACTCCTTTTACATCTAAATCTCTTGTAAGAATTACGGTATCCCCATTTTCAAGAACAACACCATTTGCATCTTTTGTTACAACCACTTCTTCTTCAACAGGTTTTGTACTTACAAATTCTCCTTTTTCTTCATCCCATTCCATATTATCCCAATCTTCCCCATCATAATATTTTGACATATTTTTTATTTTAAATAACATTATATTCCTCTTTGTATAAATGAAAAAACAGAATAAATAAATCATTCTGTTTTTCTTTATTCTTCTGGGGCGGATGAAGGGATTCGAACCCTCGACACTCGGAGCCACAACCCGATGCTCTAACCAACTGAGCTACAACCGCCATATACAAACGAAAACTTTCTATTTTCGCAAAACATATAATAATCTTTTTCTCTTCTATATGCAATATTTTTTATAAAAAAAACTTTCAAATATATAATTTGAAAGTTTTTTTTCTTCTCTATTTGAAATACTACATCAATTACGCTACACCTCGTTCTTTTTTAATTTCATCTGTAATATTTGAAGGAGCAATTTCATATCGAGCAAATTCCATAGAATACGATGCTCGTCCTTGTGTTATAGATCGCAAATCATTTACATATCCAAACATTTCAGATAATGGAACTTTTGCTTTAATTACTTTCGCTGTACCTCTATCAACATTTTCTTCAATCGTTCCTCGTCGAGATGAAATATCTCCCATTACATCTCCTAAATAATCATCTGGAGTTGTTACCTCTACATGCATAATTGGCTCAAGAAGAACTGCTTTTGCTTGTTTTGCTGCTTTTTGAAATGCTATAGATCCTGCTGTTTTAAAGGCAAATTCACTTGAATCAACATCATGATACGAACCATCATATAATTCAACTTCAACATCAACCATTGGAAATCCTGCAACAACTCCTTTTTTCATTGCTTCTCTTACTCCTTTATCTACTGCTGAAATAAATTCATTTGGAATTTTCCCTCCTACAATCTTATCATGGAATTTATAATCAACTCCTTCATTTTCTTCATCTCCTTCTTTCAACTCTTCTGGTAATGGTCGTACTTTCATCAATACATGACCATATTGTCCTCGTCCACCAGTCTGTTTAGAATATTTTTCCTCTACATCAACCTCTTTAAGAATTGTTTCTCTATATGCCACTTGAGGTGCTCCTACAGTAGCATGAACTCCAAATTCTCGTTTCATTCGATCTACTAAAACTTCCAAATGCAACTCTCCCATTCCTGAAAGAATCGTTTGCCCTGTTTCTTCATCTGTTTTTACTCGAAACGTAGGATCTTCTTCTGAAAGTTTTGAAATAGCAATTCCCATTTTTTCTTGATCACCTTTAGAATCTGCTTCAACAGATACATGAATCACTGGTTCTGGAAATGTCATTTCTTCTAATGCAAGAATTTGTCCTCCTTCAGAACATAATGTATCTCCTGTTTTTACATCTTTTAATCCTACAATTGCACCAATCATCCCCGTTGTAATCGCATCAATTTCTTCTCGAGTATTTGCGTGCATCTCAACGAGTCGCCCAACTCGTTCTTTTTTCCCTGTTCTTGCATTTATAACATATGTTCCTTTTTTAATTGCTCCAGCATATACTCGGAAAAAACACAATCTCCCAATAAATGGATCTGTAGCAATTTTAAATACAACTCCTCGTAACTCATCTCCATCTAATTTCACTGGTACTTCTTCTTCTGTTTTTATATCTTTTCCAAAAATTTGCGGAACATCTAATGGAGAAGGAAGATAATCTTGAACAGCATCAAGAACTAATTGAGTACCAATATTTCGAAGAGCTGAACCACATAATACAAGGTATATTTCACTCGCACATACTCCTTTTCGAAGAGCTTTTTTAATTTCTGGAATAGAAATTTCTTCTCCTTCCATATATTTTTCCATCAAATCATCATCTAAATCAACTGCTGCTTCAATTAATTTTTCTCGATACTCTTCTGCTTTTGGTAACCGACTTGCATCTATTTCAGATTCTACAATTTTTTCTCCATTTTCTCCTTCAAACCGAACTTCTTTCATTTCAAGAAGATCTATAACTCCTTCAAAATTATCTTCTGCTCCAATAGGAAGATGAAGTGCAACAGCTTTTTCTGTTAATCGATCATGAATTGTCCCAATTGACATTTCAAAATCTGCTCCCATCTTATCCATTTTATTTACAAAACAAATTCGTGGAACATTATATTTATCAGCTTGTCGCCAAACAGTTTCTGACTGAGGTTCTACTCCTTGAGCCCCATCAAAAACAGCAACTCCTCCGTCAAGAACTCGAAGAGATCGCTCTACTTCTACCGTAAAATCAACATGTCCTGGAGTATCAATAATATTGATATCAACATTCTTCCATTGACAAAATGTTGCTGCCGAAGTAATAGTAATACCTCGTTCTTTTTCTTGTTCCATCCAGTCCATTTGAGACTCACCATCATGCGTTTCTCCAATTTTATGTGTTCGCCCAGCATAAAAAAGAATACGCTCTGTGGTAGTCGTTTTCCCCGCATCTATATGTGCGATAATCCCAATATTACGGATTTTTGATAGATCTCTTTCCATAAAATAAATAAATAAAATTTTCTTTTCTGTATGAGTATAAAGAAAAAGAAAATGGTATTCAAGGTATTCTTTCCTTATACTCTTTTCTTTATATCGTATTCTCTCCCTTCTAGAGACACACCGTGATAATAATCTACTATTATCTTTACAAAAAAATCATACAATATTAATTTTTTTCATTGTATAGATTTTATAATACAGCTTTGATAGAGTATAAACACATTATTTCATTCTATATTCTATCATTACATATTTTTATATGACTTTACATCCTCTCGTTTCTATTATTATGGGATCTGCTTCCGATTTACCTATAATGAATCAAGCAAAAGAATTTTTAGATGCCATGAATATTCCTAATGAAATAACAGTTGTATCTGCCCATCGAACTCCAGAACGAATGGTTACATTTGCAAAATCAGCAAAAAAAAGAGGAATAAAAACAATTATTGCAGGAGCGGGAGGCGCTGCTCACCTTCCAGGTATGGTAGCATCTCTCACACCCCTTCCTGTGATTGGAGTTCCTATAAACTCATCAAACTCAATAGAAGGAATTGATTCATTATTATCTATGGTTCAAATGCCAAACGGAATTCCAGTAGCAACTGTTGCTGTTGGAGCTGGGAAAAATGCTGGAATTTTAGCAGCACGAATTTTAGCAACAGCTGATGAAGACTTATCACTTCAATTAGAAGAATATGAAAAAATGCTTTCCCAAAAAGTAACACATCAAATACATGATCCCAAATATAATTTTTCCAGTCCTTTTGATGAAAACTAAAAAATACTAAAATTCAAAATTGACATCATTAATACATACGAAAACATTATGATAAAAAAACCAATCAAGGCATTTATTACAATGCTTTTTCCTTCTGATGACCGATCTTCATCTCCCAACGATACGATATATAAAAACCCTCCGTATAATAAATAAATAAATACCAATAATGCCAAAAATTCTAAAACATATAACAAAAAATCAATTACTTGTTCTATTACCGCTCGTGCATTATCTTTATCTGGAGAATACTGTACTTCACTTCCATCAAACATCCAATTATACAAAACATAATCAACAATAAATTCATTAAATACAATTACTAAAAGTCCAACAGCAATAGGCATAAACATACTTTTTGCTTTACTTAGCTGTTCTTCATCTCCAAAAGTTGTCATCATTCGTACACCACTAAAAATAATGTACCCCATCGCAATAAAGACTACGAATGTTTTTATAAAATCTAATACACCTCTCGTTTGAAGCGTAAAGTTATCATACATAACTTTTAATCTCTCTGCATCCCATACACTTGTTGAATCAAGTCCTCCATTACCTCCTCCTATAATAATATCTAACACAAGTGGCTCTGCCAGTAACATTAAAACCAACCCAGCAACAGAATAAAACATCATTTTTTTTGCTTTTGCTGCTTCATCTTCATCACGAGAATTCGTTACCATTAATACACCAGAAATAACAATCCATAAAAATGCTAAAAAACCTAAAAACCACTTCATTGTATGAAATACCGTTACAAAAATATTCACCATTTGATCCGCTCCATCATCTGGTGCATCTTGTGTCACAATATCCTCACCACTCGGAACAACATGTAATCCTGCATCGGCAGAATCAAATGGCATATCTATAGAAAAATCTGCAAATAAAAACTGTATCCCAGATACACAAAACAAAAT
>JALUEA010000046.1 GCA_027053135.1 Candidatus Altimarinota bacterium | reverse complement strand
CGTATTACCATCTGCAAAAAAAATATCATGAATCGATACAGATGTTTTTTGTACAAAATCAAAAAATTGCTCTGGATTTCCAGAAAACACTACATTATATTTGGGATTATTCGTAAAAATAAATAATAACGAATCAATACTCTGCTCACTACTCACAATTGCGATATTTTTTTTAATAAAAAAATATTTCTCAAAAATAATATGGAGGATATATCGAAATAATAATCCTAATACGGCTGTAAATACCATTGCCTGAGCAAGCATCACTCGTGAAAAAATTAAAGAATGAAATAATAAAGCATATATTGCAACAATACTCATTCCCCATAAAATAATCCCCCAAATATACGACCCAACAATTCTTCCCGAAAAATATTGAGACCGTGATGTTTCTGTACTATACGAATACAAAAAAAGAGAAAATAAAATACAAACAAAACCAAGCGCAGAAAAAAAAATAAAATTATGGAAAAAAGTAATTTCTGGTAACCCAGCAGAAGAAAAATAAGACGAAACATGAGGAATTAAATCCGTAATAGGACGAATAATATATGATAATTTCCATGCTAATACAACAGCAATAAAATCTGTTACAATTCGTGTTATCCCTCTTAAAAATTCTTTTCGATACATAAATAGTAAAAATATATAACACAGTTTATCATAAACATAAAAACTCTCAAAAAGTACTATATTTCAATTTTTATTTTTCTTATACTACATATAGAATATATTTTTTAATACCTCATCATGAATATATATATAAAAATCGCATTCATCATACTCTTTACTGGACTTGGAAGTATAATAGGATGGCAAAAAAGTAATAGCATAATAAACCCTACAGAATATGAAACGGTACTTTTTGCAACCGTCTTAAGTAGTGATGCACAATCGAGTATAGAAGAAAAAGAAACCGCTTCTCACTTTTTTTCAGAAGCTATTTTAGGATGGACTCTAAGCCCTGCTTTTAAACAATCACTATCATTTGATATTTCAAGTCGAAAACAAGAAAGAGGAAATATTATTTTTCGATTTATATCACCCTCTCAAACTCTAGCACAAGATAGAGCAACAACATTTATTTCTGTATTACGCGCAAAACTGAAACAGTATAATACCGTTGCTAAAACACAATTTAATATCCTTTTTGATCCTCCAATTACTACAGAAAAAAGTCCTCATAAAAGCTTTTGGACAATAGGAGGAGCTATTTCTGGATTTTTTCTAGGATTATTTTTCTTAGAACTTGCTTTATTTCTCCGAAAAGAGAAAAAGGAAGAAAATAAACAGAAATAAATACTCAAAAAAAAGAAGATATACGTTTTATCTTCTTTTTTTATACCACAATACCGTAAATACATATCTATACATAATACGCATTTACCACCACAAAAAGAATAAACAATACAACAAGTACCCACCCTTGCCATTTTTGTGTTTGAAATTTTGCGAGAGCAAAAAGGAATAAGACAAAAAACAAATACCCAAATAAAAACAAAATTGGCACCATCATTGATTCAAGCTCTGGACCAGAAATAGGACCTGTAAACCATGCATATGGAATAGACATCAATGCAAATGAAATACATATATCAAGTGTATTACTCCCAAATGCATTTCCAATTGCTTGATCAATATTTCCTTTTTTTGCTAATGGAATATTTGAAAATAATTCTGGCATAGAACTTCCCCCAGCAAGAACAGTAAGCGCTATAAGAGTTGATGAAATTCCAATTAACTCTGCAAATGACACTGACATCTCAACAAAAACATAACTCGAAACTCCAATTGCAACCAATGTAATCATAAATCCAATAGGAATACCATTTACCATTCCCCATCTATCACGCGGTGATGGTATTAAACCTAATATGGTATCTAACCATCGAAGAAGCAAAGATTCTTTTTCAATTTTTTCATCATCATACTCAGGGGTATCATCTTCACTCTCTCCCTTTGGTCTCTTCCAGAGTAAATAACCAATATACAAAATATGATATAAGGATAAAACAACAAGCTCCCACCATACCAATTCGTGTCCTGTCTGAACAAATAACCATAATAACACAACAGACCCCCCATAAATAGAAGCTGTTCGCAATAAGCCTTTTGGATCAAGTTTTGCTGACTTCTTTGCTACTAATATAGGAACTCCTATAACCATTGTTATTTGAAATACGGCAGATCCCACTATAGTCGCCATACCAAGAGCAGGATTTTCCTGTAAAATATATAAACCAATAATACTAATAGCAATTTCTGGAGCACTTGTTCCGAGTGCCTGAATTGTTTCTCCAGCCACAAAATTACTCATGTGAAATTTATCCTTAAAATATTCCGTCCATTCCATAAATACTCCATCTGCAATTGTTCCAATAATATGAATCATAAGTGCAATAATTACAAATAAAGCAAATCCATACAAAAAAGTTTCCATAATAATTATAAATATATACATAATACCATCTATATGATTTTGCACCATTTCATATACTGCTAGCAATATAAATTAATAAATCCCAATAGTAATATATTGTATACTGTGATAAAATTTTCAGAATGTATACTTTAAAATAAACTTATGATTGCAACCATATGGAAAAAATTCCAAAATATATTTCTTACTCTTTGCATATCTCTCTTTGCCTCAGGAATAACTTTTTTCCCTTCTGTTTCTGCAATAAACATAGAAAATTCAACACCTACTCCTCTTATTCAAATTTTTGTTAATAAAAATTGTACACATTGTACAGCAGAAAAAGAATTTCTAACAAAACACAATATTCCTTTTAAAACTTTTGAAATTACCGAAAATTTAGATTTTTATTCAAAAGTAACAGAGACCTTTAATGTTATAGGACCACCACTTACACTTGCTGGAAATACTCTTTTCCAAGGATATGATAATGAAACAACAGGACAAAAAATTATAAATGCATATAATAATGCACAAACAAAATATAATTTTACCACTGCTCTTGACCCAAAAAACTTTGATCATATAGGGATATATGGACAAAAAGCAGCAACATGTACAGAAGATTCTACCGAGTGTAAAATTCCTCAAATAGAAAATCCTAAATTTTCTATTCCATTATATGGAGAAGTAGAAATTCATACAGAAAGCAAAGCTCTACGATATACTTCAAGTTTTATTTTAGGATTTTTAGATGGATTCAATCCATGTGCAATGTGGGTTCTTATAATGTTTATTATTACTTTAATGCAAATAGGAGACCGACTACGAATGCTCTTTGTAGCGGGAACATTTTTACTCGCTGAAACCATAATGTATGCACTTATCTTAATGGTATGGTGGAAGTTTTTTAATATTGTTTCACTACAATACGCAGGGATACTGAATAATATTATTGGAGTATTGGCAATTGGATCAGGAATATTTTTTCTCTATGAAGCATTTTTTACCGACGGAACATGTCAAGTAACAAGCCAAGAACAACAAAAAAATATCTCTCAAAAAATTTCTGATATTGCTCATTCTCCTATTTCATGGGCTACATTTGGAGGAATTTTACTCCTTGCAATGTCTGTTAATGTTATTGAATTTGCATGTAGTGCTGGATATCCACAGGTATTTACAAATATGCTCAATTCTTTAGATGGAGAATTTATTCATAAAATAGGACTACTCGTTACCTATATGTTTGCATATATGCTTGATGATATTATTGTATTTGGAATTGCATTGTATTCTATTGAAAAAATTGGACTTACACACAAATATGGACGATACGCAAATATTTTTGGAGGGATTCTAATGATACTCATTGGAATATATATGACAGGAATATTTTAATGCTTTTTATTTTTCACTCTACATATCCTCATGAACCTTATAATTATCCCCACCATACAATCATGTTCTTTTCTCTTTTGTACAGACACAGAAATTCTCAAAAATATACCATTAGAACGATCAAAAACTTTTTCAGAAAGCATAATGCTTTCTGATTTTTGGAAAGATACACAAAATATTTTTTTTATTTCTGGACCTGCTTCATTTACAACACTTCGAAACATGTCTGTGTTTCTCTCAACTCTCAATACTTTTTCAAAGTATACACAAGCAGAAAACAAAACATATCATTTTTACAATATTCCAACCTCAATATTTTTACACCAATATATACAAAAACAAACACACTCAAATGTACTCTTCTTATATGCCATTGGAAAACGAGAAACCTTTATTTTTCATTCCAATACGAGCTATACAAAAATAAAAAATACAGAAATAGAACAATACATACAAAAAAATGCCCCTACACAATGTATAGGATTTCTCTCAAAAAATATTATACGTATTCTTGAAAAAAATACGCTGCCATATACAAACCTAGAAAATAATGTAACAAATCTCCTTAATATAAAAAAACTCTTTACACAAAAAGATACGACTTTCACAACTCCTATAAGAAATACAAATAATACTAATACTT
>JALUEA010000045.1:3824-4518 GCA_027053135.1 Candidatus Altimarinota bacterium | reverse complement strand
ACAAAAGTAGAAATATTATAGGTCTATTAAAGACACCAGCAGTTACACCTTTTGGAACATTTTATCTACAAAAGTAGAAATATTATAGGTCTATTAAAGTTGTGAAAATAATAGACGGCATCCCATTGATCTACAAAAGTAGAAATATTATAGGTCTATTAAAGATCAAGGATGCTTTCTTTTATCCCTCCGCATCTACAAAAGTAGAAATATTATAGGTCTATTAAAGAGCGAAAAGGTGTTATTTAAGGCAAAAAGATACAATTCTTGGAATATATCCAAAAAGACTTCTTGCCTTAAATAAGCAAAATAGAAAAAAGAAAGACTGAGGTTTGCAATTTTTCTAATAGACATACGGTACTTCCACTTCTCAATATCATATATATATTCTATTGAGACGTGTAGAATGTATAATTATTCTGTCAAAGATCTATAAGTACTCTACACAAAAATTATATCGTTGTCCATATTTTTTGCGTAGCCATATTTCTCTATCTTTTTTTCATTTACCTCCGAAATAGGAATTATCAATACACTATCTTCTCCTGTAAATTTTTTTGCAAATTTCCCTTCTATTTCTGCCCGAATATTTGCTAACACTTTCTCCGAATTTTTTATTTCAAAAATAGAATATTGTAAACGATATCCATGTTTACTTAAAAACTTTGCAAACTGTGTTCTTAATTTATTATTT
>JALUEA010000045.1:0-3814 GCA_027053135.1 Candidatus Altimarinota bacterium | reverse complement strand
AAATAGAAAAAAGAAAGACTGAGGTTTGCAATTTTTCTAATAGACATACGGTACTTCCACTTCTCAATATCATATATATATTCTATTGAGACGTGTAGAATGTATAATTATTCTGTCAAAGATCCACGAACACATTACACAATTTCTTTATAGATGTCTATATATTTTTTACATTGAAATTTATTAGCTCTTGATTCTCTTTCATGCTACTATGATAATATAGAAATACCTTCATTATTATTTTATACTTATATCTGTGAATTCTCCTAAAATTGCAGTACTTACTTTTCCTGGGAATAATTGCGAAACAGAAACAGTACGAGCATTAAAAGAACAAGGATTTCAATCTGAAATATTTTTATGGAACCGAAATCCAAAAGAACTTGAAACATTTGATGGAGTGGTAATACCTGGAGGATTTTCGTTTGAAGACAGAGGGCGAAGTGGTATTATTGCAAGTCAAGAACCAATTTTTCAAACACTTCGTACAATGGCAAATGCTGGTGTCCCTATTTTAGGAATTTGTAATGGAGCACAAATGCTTGTTGAAAGTGGATTAATTTTATCTGATGATGCACATATTCCTACTGTTGCCCTTCTTGATAATAAACGAATAAATCAACAAGGAGAAATACTCGGAACAGGATTTTATCATTCATATAGAACACTCAAACCAGTAAATACAAAAACACCTTTTTCTCATTTTACCGAAACCATACATATTCCAATTGCTCATGGAGAAGGTCGATTTACATTTACACCAGAAATGGAAAAAGAGGTTATAGAAAAAAATCTTATTGTTTTTACATATGTAAACGAACATGGAAGAGAAGACCCTCATTATCCAACGAATCCTAATGGAAGTTTTAAAAATGCAGCCGCAATATGTAATCCAAAAGGAAATGTCGTTGCAATGATGCCTCATCCAGAACGACACGAAAATGGATACCCTGTTTTTACATCATTATGGAACTTTTTTCATAATACAAAACATACCTCTTTAAACAACAAAACAGTTTCTGTCCCAAATTTTCCTCCTATAACTCCCACACCACTTGATCCACAAGAAATTATTGTACTTGTACGGCTTAAAATTGTTGATAAAACAGAAAAAACATTTGAAAATGTACTCGGTATACAAAACAAACTCATTCGACAAGAAAAATGGGGATTCACTCTTAAAGACGCAAAGAATCTTTCTACACAAGAAAAACAGGAAGAAATTTCTCGTATAATTCTTTCTGGAGAAATAGTAAACCTCAACAAACAATTCGTTACCGCAAAAATTGACGGAAAATGGTATACATGGACAAATAATCATTTAGAACCCCAAACAATTCCATTTCCTGAAGATGAGTATTTTATAGTAGAATCAAAAGAAGATTTTAAAGGACAAGAAAAACACGATCATTTACTTCACATACTTCCAAACAGCCGTATTGTACAAACAACTTTTGGGATTTGTTGGAAAGTACCTCCGCATAAAAAAGAGGAATATATCAATCATTCATTATTTTCAAGTCGAGTTGGAAATAATATTAAAACATTCTAAATCTCTATTCTTATGTATGATACAAATACATTTTTAAAGCGAACGGATGCTGCAAAATACATTGGGGTATCTACACGAACTCTTGATCGGTATGTTGCAAAAGGAAAACTCTCTGTAAAAAGAGAACATGGACATGTATTACTCTTAAAAGAAGAACTCGATGTTATTAAAAACAGTAAAAACTCTTCTGCAACGCAAGTAGTCGGAAACACCAACGCAAAAAAACAATATACGGCGTCTCAATCTTCTTCGTATACAGAAAACACACAGACAGATTTAGCACTTCAAAATCAATTTGCAAAAGAAATTCATAAATACAAAGTTTTATATAACGATGTAAAAGAAGAACTCGAAAAAAAAGATGAACTGTTACGCCATATGCATTATCGACTTGGTGTCCTTGAAACAGAAGGAAAATCCAAAATTCCAATCCTTGATGCACAAACAGAACGAAAAGAGCTTGAAAAAAACATCACAACACTTGAAGTAGAAAAAAGATTATTACAAGAAAATTTAAAAACAGTACGAAATGGACGGAGTGTTTTCTTTATTGTTTCAATTGTTTTACTCGTTCTTCTTTTTATTTTTTTCTTAATTATGGGAAATATTACCTAAGAAAGATTATATATTCTTTTAATAAATACTATGAAAACACTTATTTTTACTGCACAACCAAGTTCTAAAGGATTTGTTCATACTATTGCTTCACAGTATAACGGAACAAAAAATAATACAGAAATCCAATCGGAAATTATCAATTTATACGATGAAGAATACGCTATTCCTTTTTTACGATTTGAAAATAGCCATGATATTGTTGCATCACATACAGTACAAAAATTACAAGAAAAAATTTCGGAAGCAAACGAACTTGTCTTTATTTTCCCTTTATGGTGGGGAAGCATGCCTGCTATTTTAAAAAACTTTTTTGATACTGTATTTGAAGCAGGGTTCGCATTTTCCTATGAAAAAAGAAGACATAAACCTCTTTTAAAAGGAAAAACAGCAAAAATTATCATTACATATGATGCTCCAAAATGGGTGTATTGGTTTAAACCGTTTCCTATAAAAAAACTTATTACAAAAAACATTTTGCAATTTTGTGGAATTAAAACAACCGCTTTTTTAGATTTTGGGTCAATCAGGAGAATAAAAGAAAAAGAAAAAAATAAAATACTCGAAACAATTACAAAACTCGCCTTACAATAATGCGAAAAAAAATTCTTATCTTTGGGCATTATGGAGTACCAAACTGGGGAGATGAAGCTATTTTAGCTGGTATTTTATCGCAAATAAATACTACAAAATTTTCTGTTACGGTTATTTCTCATAATCCTCTCCTCACAAAACAACTTCATTATACAAACGCCGTTGTACCTCCTCCATTTGGTATTCGAAGTTTTTTTCGTTTCAACTGGTTTTCTTCTCTAAAAGCAATACAAGAAGCTGATTACATTATTATTGGAGGAGGAGGACTATGGCAACCAAGACCTCTTAAAGCTCTTAAACTCTGGAATTTTTATTTACAAATCTGTTTATTCTTTAAACGATCAAAAACAAAAATTTTCAGTTTAGGAACATCATTCTCCCTTCTCCCTTCTCATCCAAAAACACTGCATAATTCAGCATATATATCTCTTCTCCATAAAACAGGAACTCTTTTACAAAAAATACATTTTTTCACCGTACGAGACGAAAAATCAAAAATTCTTTTAACTGATAGATACAACATTCATTCAGCAAAAATCAGTAATACAAGTGATGCTGCGTTTTTTCTTTCCCCTCCCCAAAAACAAACACAAAAAAAGACCGTCCTTCTTGCGATAAGAGAAAAGGATGTAACATTTGAACAAGAAAAGGTAATTCTTACTGCACTCAAAAACCATTTTAAAAATCATACTTTTGTCGTGTTCGTTATGCAATCGTATCAATCACACGATGAACGGTTTACAGAACGACATAAAAAATCGTTTCCAACACTCAAAACACTCTATCCACAAACGCTTAATGAAGTATTACAAGAAATTTCCTCTGCATCATTTGTATGTTCCTCTCGCTTACATGCAAATATTTTAGCATCTCTTTGTAATACGAATTTTTTAGCTCTTTCCTGTCGCGATAAAGTAAAAAACTTATTTACCAATCATCTCTCTGAACATGTTATTGAAAAAAATATAATAAATAATTCAAAAAAATCAAAAAACATTCTTCGAAAAAAACTCCAACATATCACACAAAACAATTCAAATACATTTCTAACAC
>JALUEA010000044.1 GCA_027053135.1 Candidatus Altimarinota bacterium | reverse complement strand
AATCTAATACTATTATTTCTCTTTTTAAAATTCAACCATACGAAATTACAACAGAGACTTTAAAGGTCTCAGAAGAGAAAAGAGAAATTTCGGTTTTAAAAGCCTATAGTTTTGATGATGAATCTGAAATAAAAATGAGTTTACGAAGAATTTTATGGATACAAGAGTAGATAAAATGGTATGAAATAGAAAAAAATTATACTCCAGAACTAAAAAATGAAATAAATATATCAACTATTATCCAAGCAGAAATAGCAAGTGCAAATCCATAAAATGCCATAATAAGGGCTTGTTTCCCTCCTTCTTTTTCACCACTGGCACCACTTGTAATGTATTTGAGACCTGCAATAATATTCATAATCATATAAATCACTCCTGCACTTGTAGCGGTTAATTTTATTAAATACATTCCGTATAATAAAATAAGTTTAAATGAGAAATCACCACTTTTAAAAGCATCAGCTAATTTCCCATAAGTAGGAATAAGGGTTAAATCCATTTCAGCGAGCATTGTATTTGGAACAGATATTTTGAGTACAGTGTACAAACAAACAATACTCAGTGCAGAAAGAAATGAAAATTGTATGTTTTGAATATTTTGTTTCTTTTTTTTGTTTAGAATTGATTTGTTTTGTTTTTGTTGTTTCATGTATTATTTAATAAGTTGATAAATACTTTCGGCAACTTCTGCTCTTGTTACTCCTTTATGTCCAAGAAAATGTGTTCCAAAATGTAATAACTTATGTTCTTTTGCAAATTGTGCGTATTCTGCAAACCACGAATTTTTGGGGACATCAACAAATGGGTCTTCTGTTGGAATTCCTTTTAAAGGAAGTTTACTTGTTTTAATTAAAATCTTAAAGTATTCAGATCTTGAAACGGTTTTTTCTGGTTTGAACGTTCCATCATTATATCCTTTTACAATATTGTACTTATATGCAGAAAGTACATAATTTATGAACCAATCTTTTTGTGAAACATCATTAAATGGATTTGGTATGTTTTTTTGAATTGATATATTCAATGCTTTAAGAATCATTTTAAGTGCTTCACTTCTATTAACAGTTTTTTCTGGTTTAAAACTTCCATCACTGTATCCGTTAATAATATGCTGGTTTTTTAAATATTGTATAGCTTTGTAGTACTTATATGATGGTGGAACATCTGTAAATGCATTGTGAGAATTTGTTGTATTATTAGTAAATTGCGATGGTGATTGTTTTGGTGTAATGGTAATAGGAAGGATTGCTTTATTTATTTTAATAAATCCAATTCCAACTTTTTCAGCTGTAAATATTACAGGAATTTCTCCTGTTACTAATGAACCTTTTCGTACTTGAAGAACATTTGCTTTTCCATTCTTAACACTTATAATATATGATCCTCTTGGAGGATAATTTTCATTTTTAAATATTTTATTATCTGTACCAATAGCGGTTATTTTTAATACAATACTATTTCCTTCTGTAACAGAAATATTGTCTTTTTTTCCATGTATATCAGTAATTTCAAAATGATCAAAAGAATGAGAAGGTTGTATATTATCTGTATTGATAATTGTTGTTCGTGAAGCAAGTTTATTACTCAGTGTTTTTTCTTGTTGAGAAGAGGTATGTTTTGTATTGTTCGTAATTTGTGGTGGAACAACTTGTACAGAAATACTTTCTACGACACCGTCTTTTTTTACAATAATTGTATTTTTCCCAATTTTCTCAAGTGGTATAGATATTTCTTTTTCTCCAGAATGGAGTTTTGTATCTATTGTTTTTGAAATCTTATTTTTTGTTTCATAGCTAACATGGACGGTATCATTGAATGTTTTAAAGAAATTTTTATTTGTATCTGAAGCGAGAATTGTGAGTTTAACTGTTTCGCCAGCTAAAATTTTTGGAGGTGAAACTTCTAATTTAAATCCTGCAAGTTTTGGTGCAATGGTTGTTTTTGGATGAGGTATTGTAGGGGAAGAAGTATGGGATGTTTTTTGTGCTGAAGCGTGTACTGCATGAGGAACTCCATGTTCATATTTATGAATAAAGGCAAACGGATGGATTGTGTATTTATATGCATTTTCTTTTCCAAATCCTGCATTTACGGCTGTTGTAAAATTATATCCTGCAGCTCTTGCATTTTTCATTGAGAATGGCCAATATGGATAAAATGGGGCTCCTTTTTTATCAATTTGAAAATGAATATGTGCTGTTGTTGCGTTTCCTGTAGATCCAACTTCTCCGATTTGTTGGTCTTTTTTTACGACATCTCCTACTTTTACTTTTCTGTTTGATAAATGAGAATATGAAGAATAGACTGTTCCGTATTCTGGAACTGAATCATGTCGTATTACAATATGTTGTCCATATCCAGTAGATTGACTTATAGATTTCACAACAATTCCATTTGCTATAGCAAAGACAGGTGTTCCTTTTGCAAGTTTTATATCGACTGCTGGGTGAGATCCTGTGTTTTCGAGATGATCAAATTTATATTTCCCCATATACACAATAGGATAGGTAATTTTTCGATTTACTGTTTCTCTTTCCCATTTATTGCTTCGCATTTTGCTGACATCGTATCGAGGGGCATTCACTAATTCGTTTGGTGCATAACTTGAATATACTCTGATATTTTTACCACCTATATCAAACCAACTTGGTGCTTTATGAAATGGATACACTGTTCCATCAAATGGAAGAGGTGATGGAGTATCGGTAATTGATGCTTTGAAATATTCTGCACTTTGAGAAAAAATAAACATCCCTCCTATCATGAATACAAGCGTTACAATTGCAGTTGTAATAGGTTTTTTTCGTGTTACATCTAAATATTTATTTTTTGCAATGCGTACGACTTTCCATAATTTTCGTCCTGTATATCCTAAATGTTCTCTCGCATTTACTCGTTTTATATGGAAATATTCTTGTATTTTTTCTTGATAGTGGAGGTCTTGATAATTATTAGATTCTTGAGAATCGTGATTTGTATCTGTGTGTTTTTGTTTCTTTGTTTTTGTATTAAAAAACATGGCGAAGAGATGTAAAAGAATGTTTTTATGTGTATTGATTTCAGATTATTTTATCATAAAAAAAATAGTATTTCAAACATAAATACTGTAGTATTTGTATTGTTATTGACGTTGTATTATTTTTCTAAAAATTTATGAGTAAAATCACGGTTGTTTTAGGAGCGCAATGGGGAGATGAAGGAAAGGGAAAGTTAGTGGATATATTAGGAGAAACACATAGTGTAATTGTTCGTTCCGGAGGAGGTGCAAATGCAGGACATACAATTGTGAGAGATGGAAAAAAATATGTATTTTCATTACTTCCATCAGCATTGATTGATGAAAAAAATATTGGAGTTATTGGGAATGGATGTGTTGTGCATTTACCTTCTCTTAAAAGAGAAATATTGAATTTAGAAAAAACAGGAGTGGATTTATCGGAACGAATATTAATTTCATCAGAAGCGCACTTGTTATTTGATTTTCATAAAGAAATAGATGAATTTCAAGAAAAGGCAAAAGGAACAGATTTAATTGGAACAACGAAACGAGGGATTGGACCGTGTTATGCAGATAAAGTATCTCGAGTAGGAATTAGAGCTGGAGATTTTAAAGCAGGGTTAGATGTTTTTAATAAAAAATTTGATAGTGCATGTGAGAGAGTGAAAAGACTGTATGGGATAGAAGTTGATAGAGATGCAGAAAAAAAAGTTTATGCAGCATTATATGATGAAATTTCTCCATATATTGTAGATACTTCATTCTATTTAGAAAAAGTGCAAACAGAGAAAAAAAATATTTTATTAGAAGGGGCACAGGCATTTATGTTGGATATAGACCATGGAACATATCCTTTTGTAACTTCTTCAAGTGTTAATACAGGAGGAATGGGAACAGGATGTGGTATTTCTCCTCGAAAATTTACAGAAGTTATTGGTGTAACAAAAGCATATTGTACACGAGTTGGATCTGGTCCTTTTCCTTCTGAATTATTAGGGGAAGAAGGTGATTTACTGCGAACAGAAGGGGGAGAATTTGGTGCTGTAACGGGGCGACCTCGACGATGTGGTTGGATTGATATTGTTGCTTTAAAAAAATTTGTGCGTATAAATGATCCTGATGTATGGAATGTAACGAAATTAGATGTTTTATCTGGATTTGATCGAATAGGAGTTGTTACAGGGTATTCAGTAAAAGGTGAAATAATAGAATCGTATCCTTCTCGATCTGATGAGTTGGATCAAGTAGAACCTATTATAGAATATATTGAAGGGTGGAAATCTGATATTTCTCATATTCGGACATATGAAGAACTTCCAGAGAATGCGAAAAAATTACTTTCTCTTATAGAAGAAAAAACAGGTATTGGAGTGAAATATATAGGAGTAGGAGCAGGGCATGACGCAATTATCGTGCGATAAAAAATACCATGCAAAAAGAAGAGATTTGTAGTAGTATACACTTATAAAAATAGTTTGTTTTGTATTTTTTGTTTCCGTATGTCTGATAATTTTGATATTT
>JALUEA010000043.1 GCA_027053135.1 Candidatus Altimarinota bacterium | reverse complement strand
GTTTATTGTATCACAAAAAACAGAGAGTACAAAATTTATTGTATTACTTTTGCTTTATATCCATATTTTACACTTTCTAGAAAAGTAATATGTTTGGTATCATTTATTTCTTTTGTAAGAAAGTACTGTTTTGAT
The DNA here is from genome assembly GCA_027053135.1 of Candidatus Altimarinota bacterium. GTDB lineage: Bacteria > Patescibacteriota > Gracilibacteria > CAIRYL01 > CAIRYL01 > SZUA-1403. The sequence goes on along the minus strand of JALUEA010000043.1, from coordinate 4,400 downwards.
TCATGTGGAAGGAGAACTGTTTTGTGTTCGGAAGTTATCGTAATATTTTGTGGCATGAGAATAAGATCTTTATCTGCAGGAAGAATAGTATCTGAGGTATTAGTAATAGTAAGGGTTAATTGGTTTTTATTAAAATCATGAATTGCAACATGAAGATTTGGAAAGAGGATAAGATGTGTATTTTTTTTCGAATACGAACCATATACTGTATGAAGGAATGAACTGTTTGGTTTTAATCCTAAAAACGAAAAGAACAGATATTCATTTTTCGTTTCTATTGTAATATCAAGTTTATGTGTAAATTTTTGTAATTCTTGTATGAGTTTTTTTTGAGAAGAAGTATCCGTAAGAGAAGAAAAATAGTGTTCATCATTTGTTTGGATTGCTTTGGCAAATGCGTTTTTTTCACTATTACTTATTTCCCTGGTTTGTACGTTTTGTGTTATATCGGAGAAATATTTTTGGGCAGAAAATGACCCAATAACCATGACAGTAAAAATAAAGATCGTAAGAAATACTATTTTCATATATGATACTGATGATGATTGTTTTGGCATAGGATCGTACGTTTAAGAAGATTTTTTTGTCAAAAGAGTTGGTAAGAGTGTTCTTTTATGGTGAGAGTTGGTATACATTGTGTATATTTTTTCGATTATTTTTTCATCAATATTTTGTAAGAGTGGATGATTTTCTTTTTTTGGGAGAGAAATTGGTGTTTTTTGTTGTATAATATATTGCAAGACGGTTTCTGCTTCATCATATGAAAACCCCATTTCTTCTTCATCTGATTGATTTTTATATAATTCTGCTGATGGTTTTTTTATAAAAAATGATTCTGGTATATTGTATAACTTCCCAAGTTCATAGACTTCTTTTTTCCATAGATTTCCAATTACCGATACATCAGCTGCTCCATCTCCAAATTTTGTTTCGTATCCTAATAATACTTCTGTTCGGTTACATGTTCCTAATACAATTCCATTGAGTTTATTTGCATGAGCAAAAAGTAATGTCATTCGAATACGTGCTAATGTATTTCCTAAAACAAGAGTATTACTTGTATCTTGAATATGTAAACTGGGGATTTGTGTATATGGTTCTATAAAAGTATCAAGTTCTATTATGTGATATTCTACTCCAAATTGTATACAAAGATTTTTTGCATCGTGAAAATTTGTATACGAAGAAACATCTCCTAATTTATATGGAAGAAGAAAACATACAATATTTTCTTTTCCTAAAGCATGTACTGCAATTGCAAGAGTTACAGCAGAATCAATTCCACCAGAAATTCCAATAATTCCTTTTTTTGCTTTTGTTTTTACAAAAAATGAAAGCAGTTCGGTTTCTAAATGGTGTTTGATATCAACAATATTCATTATTTTTGTTTAAGAGAATTATATTTGAGAGATGATTATTTGTATTGATCACTACAAATATTTTGCGTAGAGGAAATATTATTCACTCAATAATTGCACCAGTGGATCTGTTGCTTCTACTGTATTTCCTTGAGGATCAGTGGTTGGTTTCGTATAATTCTTTATAAGTTTTTCTTCTTCAGGAGAGAGTGTTTTTTGTGGTGTTGTCGATGGTGTACTGTGCGTTTGTGTGGTTGGTGATGGTGTTGTATTTGTCGTATTTTCAGAACATCCTGAAAGGGTACAAAAAGAAAGAAATGTAAGACTTGTTATAAGTATCATATTATTGTTTTTCATAAGATATAATGAGATAAAAGAATAGCGTATTATACATCTATGTTGTCGGCATCTTTTGCATGCGCTTGAATGAATTTTCTTCGTGGTAATACTTCTGATCCCATAAGCGTATCGAAAATTGCATCAGCTGCTTCTGCATCGTGAATAGTTACTTGAAACATTGTTCGTTTTTCAGGATCCATAGTGGTTTCCCAAAGTTGTTCTGGGTTCATTTCTCCTAATCCTTTATACCGTTGGACACCAATATTTACTTTTTTTGCAATTTCTTCTATATCATCTGTTATGGATGTATTATGAGAATCTTCTGGATTTGTTTTTGTTATCGATCCTCCCCACGATACAATAATATCATCTTTTTCTTCATCAGAATAAGCGTATTTGACTTGTTTCCCCTTGGTTAATTTAAAGAGGGGAGGGTTTGCAATATATAAATATCCTCCTTCTATAATCGGTTTAAAATATCGATAAAAAAGAGTCATGATAAGTGTTCTAATATGTAATCCATCAACATCAGCATCAGTCATGACGACAATTTTATGGTATCGTAATTTTTCAATATCAAATTGTTCTCCAATTCCAACTCCGAGTGCAACAATTAAACTTCGTACTTCTTTATTAGCAAGAATTTTATCAAGTCGTGCTTGTTCTGTATTAAGGATTTTTCCTTTTAATGGAAGGATTGCTTGAATATCTCTGTCTCGACCTTGTTTTGCAGATCCTCCGGCGGAATCTCCCTCAACTATATAGAGTTCTGATTGTGATGGATCTTTTGAAGAACAATCAGCAAGTTTTCCAGGAAGAGTAAGTCCTTCAAGTGCCCCTTTTCGAATAACCGTATCTCGTGCTGCGCGAGCAGCAAGTCTTGCTCGTGCAGCAAGAAGGCATTTTCCTACAATGTGTTTCGCGTCCTTTGGATTTTCTTCTAAATATTTTGCAAACTCATTTGAAAATGCTTTATTTACAATTCCACGAACTTCACTGTTTCCAAGTTTTGATTTTGTTTGTCCTTCAAATTGTGGTTCTGGAACTTTTACTGATATAATAGCAGTTATCCCTTCTTTTACATCATCTGCCGTTAAATTATCTTCTTTTTCTTTAAGCATTCCATGTTCTCGAGCATAGGCATTGATTACTTTTGTTAATGCCATTCTGAATCCTGCGAGATGCGTTCCTCCTTCTATAGTATGGATATTATTCGCAAATGTTAAGATTGTATTGGTATAAACATCAGTATACTGAAGAGCTACTTCTACTGATACATCATTTTCAACTGTTTCGGTAGCAATAATTTCTGAAAGAGTATTTTTCGGTTCATTGATATGTCGGACATATGCAGAAACTCCACCTTCGAAATAAAATCGATATTTTGAAGGTTCATGATTTTCTCGTTCGTCAATAATAGAGAGTTCAACTCCTTTGGTTAAATATGCTTGTTGTCGAATTCGTGTATAAACTGTTTCAAGGTTATATTCCAGAGTTTCAAAAATCGATCCATCTGGATAATATGTTATTTCAGTACCGGTAGTAGTACATGTTCCTGTTTTTTGTATTGGACCATCTGGTTTTCCAATAGTATAACTTTGTTCCCAAATCGCATTATCTCGAAATACTTTTGCTTTTAGTTTTGTAGAGAGTGCGTTTACAACACTCGAACCTACTCCATGTAATCCTCCAGATACTTTATATCCACCACCTCCAAATTTTCCTCCAGCATGTAATACGGTTAAGACCGTTTCAAGCGCTGATTTTCCTGTTTTTGAATGTTTATCAACGGGAATACCTCGTCCATTATCAAGAACAGAAATTCCTCCATCAGATCGAAAAGTAATAGTAATTTTATTACAATATCCTGCCATGGCTTCATCAATGGAGTTATCAACAATTTCCCATAAAAGGTGGTGTAACCCTCGTTCATCGGTGGAACCAATATACATACCAGGTCGTTTTCGAACAGCCTCTAGTCCTTCAAGGACTTGAATATTATCGGCTGAATAATTTTGATCCGTCATAGTTGTTGTAGAAATAAAACGCTATAGAAAGCGTATCAAATTTATTGCTCTGTTACAACTCTGTCGGTTGGAATATCAAATTTTTCTTTATAGTGTGTAAAACTTTTTTGTGAGATTTGTTGAGAAAAAACGGTACAAATAAGAGTTGTATTGTTTTTTTTGTGTATTGCAAAATATTTTTGTAAATATCGGTCATAAAACCCTGCTCCCATACCGATTCTATTATTTTCTTTATCTATACTCACAGCAGGAATAATAAAAAAATCTACGAGTGTTGTGTGTATGTCTAAGTATTCACATTGTGGTTTTGGTTCTCGAATACGAAATGGAGTATTGTGATAATGGTATCCTAAATCGGAAAGGGTATTTACTTTATAAAAATTCATGATATTTGGAGCATCTTTCCTTGGTTCACATTTGGGAAAATAAAATTGTATTGTTTTGTTATAAATATCATCTGAAAAGATATTGAGTAAATTGGTAACATCTGGTTCATTTTTTGTACCAGCAAATAAACAGATTGTTATACATTTTTTTTTGTGCTCTTTTTGGTATGATCGAATAATATTCGTAAGTTTTGTACAAATAATGTGAGAATAGTGTTGTTTTTTTTCTGTACTTATATTTTTTCTGATTTCTTGAAACTTTTTTCGTATATCGTGTTTACTATATTTAG
>JALUEA010000042.1 GCA_027053135.1 Candidatus Altimarinota bacterium | reverse complement strand
TTATATATAAACCGTTTCTTTCATTAATTATTATAGTTTCATTGATTACGCCTATTTTTATTCCATGGGGGAATTTGAGTGTATTTTCACATGATTCTGAAAAGGAGTATAAAATGATAGCACTACTTGTTGATGAAGCATTATATAATAATGAGGAAAATAATCAGAAATTTGATTTACGAAATAAAATTATACGTTATGCGCATGATGTACAGAATTCATATGCGAATACGAAAGTATCACTTATTCCCGTTTCAAAAGAACAAACTTCAGAAGAGATTTATCGAATTTTAGAAAAATTTTATTGGGAAGGACAAAAGAGAGGAGATGATATATTCTTTTTATCAGGAGTTATTATTATTGGAGATGTAGTATTACCAGAACTCAAATCAGAAGTAGGAAATATGCCATCTATTTTTCCTTATACTGATTTTGAAAATCCATCATTTATTTGGGATACAGAAGATAAAAAATGGATTGAAAATCCTCATGTATATGCTCCAAATGCTGAAATTTTACATGGAATAATTCCTGGAACTCCAGAGCAACTGTCGCGATTTTTTGATAAAAATCATAAAACGCATGAAGCATTAGTACAAGATGATACGAGTGATTTTTTTCGAGATGAGATTTTGTTTTGGAACAATAAAGAAGAAAAAAAATCGATGCAAAAAATCTTATTATCACAGTACGAAAAGGGACAAGATTTGATGCATGAACGAAAATCTTTTCAGTTTAATACTGAATTATTAAAATCACTTTATAAAGATATTTTAGGAGAAAAAGAGTTTTCAGATGATATTCCTGAGGAAGTACGATCATTATATCCGAAAGATGAGGAAGGAAAACAAAATATTTTTCTTGATAATATACAGTCAGTAAAAGATACGCTTGCAGGAGAAGATATGGAAGAAACTCCAGATAGGTATACAAAAAAGTCTATTGAAAAATTACTTCCTTTATATGCAAATGTTGTAAAAAACTATGAATCTGATACACAGGAACTTATAGAAAATACAGGACGATGGGATCAATCAAGCACTGATTCTATTCCAGAAATAATATCATTATTAGA
>JALUEA010000041.1 GCA_027053135.1 Candidatus Altimarinota bacterium | reverse complement strand
ATATAAATATTTAAGGGTATCTGTTAAAAAACAATATTTTTTTCTTCTCTTTTATTTTTTTTCAAATAATTTTCGAATTTCAGCTCCTTTTAATTCAATCGGATGAACCTTTGTTTCTGCTCGTAAAGCATTCAAATGTTTAAACCCATTATTAAAATCTGCAAGATACTCTTCTGTAAACTCTCCTGATTCCACCCGTCGTAACGCTTCTTGCATTGCTTTTTTCGTTTCTGCTGTAATAATTTTTGGTCCAACTGTTCGTCCTCCATACTCTGCAGTATTTGAAACAACATTATACATATGATCAATTCCTCCTTCATACATTAAATCTACAATCAATTTTAACTCATGAAGACATTCAAAATACGCCATTTCTGCTGGATATCCTGCTTCCGTTAAGACTTCAAACCCAACTTTTACCAATTCAACAGCTCCTCCACAAAGAACTACTTGTTCTCCATATAAATCTTCATATGTTTCTTGTTGAAATGTACACTCCATTACACCAGCTTTTGTAAAATTCATACTATGTGCCATTGCAAGTGCTGTTTTTTTTGCATTTCCTGTTTCATCTTTTTCTACTGCAATTAAAGCAGGAACACCAAACCCTTCAAGATACACTTTTCGTTCTTCTGTTCCTGGTGCTTTTGGAGCTACCATAATAACATCAACACCTTCTGGAGGAGTAATTTTCTTAAAAATAATATTAAATCCATGAGAAAATGAAAGTGTTTTTCCACTAACCACATGTTCTTTAATTTCTTTTTCATATACTGCTGCTTGTACTTCGTCTGGAATAAGAATATGAATAATATCCGCAGATTTTGCAGCTTCAGAAATAGAAGCAACTTGTAACCCATCAGATTTCGCAAGATCCCATGATGCTCCATTTTCTCGAACTCCAACAACAACATCAACTCCCGAATCATGCATCATAAGTGCTTGAGCTCGTCCTTGTGCTCCATATCCAATTACCGCAACTTTCTTTCCATCTAAAAAATGTGCATCTGCATCTGCTTCATACATTAATTCCATACTCATACGATTGTGTTAAATAATAATATTTGCGTAACACTATAATACATACATATATATAT
>JALUEA010000040.1 GCA_027053135.1 Candidatus Altimarinota bacterium | reverse complement strand
TTTTTTTACAAGAATATCAAAAAGAAATTTTCTTTACAAAAGCGGTAATTGCAACGGGAAGTCGTACTTTTATACCAGAATTTTCTGGAAATGGAATGGATAAAGTGTGGACGAATACTGAATTTTTTGACGAAATGATTCTCCCGAAAAGTCTCACTATTATTGGAAGTGGACCAATTGGAATTGAATTAGCACAAATTTTGGCAAATTATGGTGTAAAAATAAATTTGGTGGGACATAGAGATAAAATCTTATCTATGATAGAGGGAAAATATTCTAGATTTGTATTAGAAAATATACAGAAGAATAGTAATATCAATCTTATTTTCAATGCTGATACTCAAAAAATTAATTTTGAAAATAATAGATTTGAAATAGAGTTTTTTGACACTAAAACAAAAGAATCAAAAACATTATTTTCTGAGAAAGTATTGATTGCGACAGGACGTACTCCAAATATAGAATCTCTTCATTTAGAAAAAGCAAATATTACTTTTCAAAAGCGTGGAATTGAAGTTGACTCATTTTTACAGACGAGTAATCCAGATATTTATGCAGTAGGAGATACCGCTCTTCATTTTCCGCAATTTGCCCATACAGCAAGTTATGGAGCACATATTGTGGCACAAAATCTTTTTTTGGGACGAAATAAATTTTCAGTAGATTTTACAAAAAATTCATGGGTTATTTTTTCAAGTCCCAATATTGCCTCAGCAGGACTTTCTGAAGAAGAAGCACAAAAGAAAGGTTTTTCTGTTGTAATAGGAGAATATGATTATAGTATTGATGCAAAAGCTCAAATTGAAGCAGAAGACACAGGATTTTTAAAATTTGTTGTCAATAGGAAGAATTTGCAAATTCTTGGTATACAAATCGTGCATCAAGATGCACATGCCATTGCAGGTGAAGCGGCTTTGATTGTTTCAAAAAAATGTACTCTTATTGATTTAGTAGATACTATTCATCCTCACCCAACTTTAAGTGAATCATTTGGTTTTCTTGCAAAAAAAATGATGGGAGAAATTATGCAAAAAAGAATAAAAAACCCGTTTTTTCCACTAGCACTTTTTATAAAAAAATGGATTTAAAAACAGCAGCACGAAAATCAGCACAATCATTGTGGGGAATGCTTCCTATTCTCTTAGGAATGTTACTTCTTATTGGACTTATAAACTCTTTTTTGACGCCAGAAGTCTATTCTAAAATTTTTGGACATGGGACATTTCTCGATTCTTTTTTGGGTGCTATTTTAGGAAGTATCTCTTCGGGAGCTCCTCTAAATAGTTATATTCTTGGTGGAGAATTTTTAAAAAATGGAGTGGGTATTGGTGTTATTACGGCTTTTATTGTTTCGTGGGTTTCAGTCGGAGTACTGCAATTTCCACTTGAAGGAAAAATTCTGGGGGTGAAATTCTCACTTGTTCGTAACATTTCTGCTTTTTTTCTTTCCCTCGTTGCAGCAGTTATTACTTCTTACTTAATGCTTATATGAAAAAATGTACCGCATGGCACTTTCTGGGAATAATGATATTCTTGTATCTCCTTTTCTTTTTTCTCAATACAGAAATTTTCTGGTCCAGTTTTGATTTTTTTACAAAAACACTTTCTCAAATATTTCCTATTTTTCTGTTTATTTTTGTCTTAATGGTTATTGTTAATAAATATATAAATAGAGCATTTATTTTGAAACATATAAGAGGAAATAAAATAAAATCGTGGATTTTTATTATTCTAGGAGGAATTATTTCGACTGGTCCTCCATATTTATGGTATCCGCTTTTGAAAGAGTTAAAAGAAAAAGGGGTTCATGATGGAGAAATTGCCGCTTTTTTATATAACAGATCTATAAAACCTGCGTTTTTTCCTCTTATGATTTTATATTTTGGGCTGCAATATACTATTACCCTCTCTTTTGTTGTAATTTTTCTCTCTTTTTTTCAGGCAGGTATTGTAAATTTTTTTATGTCATTTAACTCCCATAACTCATGAGTATTTTTTCTCCCCTCGAAGAGGTCTCAAATTGGCTTACTTTTTCTGTTTTTTCTCTTGAACACGGTTCTCAATTAGCAGAGAGCGTACAGTTTTTTTTCTATGATACTTTTAAAATTTTTGTGTTGATGCTTTTCATCACGCATTTTATGACCACTCTGCGGTATTATTTACCGATTGAAAAACTTCGGAATTTTTTACAGAAAAAAAATCTTTTTGGATTAGATTATTTTTTTGCAACTATTTTTGGTGCAATAACCCCTTTTTGTTCATGTTCTTCTATTCCACTTTTTATAGGGTTTTTAGAAGCACGAATTCCACTCGGAATTACATTTGCATTTATGATTACTTCACCTCTGGTAAATGAAATTGCGATTGCATTATTTCTCGGGATTTTTGGTTTAAAAACGACACTTTTGTATGTAGGAGCAGGAATTGGAATTGGAATGATAGGTGGATGGATTTTAGGAAAAATGAATTTAGAAAAATATGTAGAAGATTTTGTATGGAAAATAAAAGCACAGCATACAAAAGAGGAGCAAAAGAAAACTCTTCTAAAAGCATTTCCAGAAATTTCTCATGAAGCACTTGGAATAGTAAAACAGATTATGCTTTATGTAATTGTTGGAGTAGGAGTTGGTGCTGCTATTCACGGATATGTTCCAGAAAATTTCTTTCAAAATTATCTGGAAAAAGCAGGAAATTGGGGAGTCCCTTTGGCGACTGTTTTAGCGGTACCAATGTATTCTAATGCTTCTGGGGTAATCCCTATTATTCAGTCTCTTGTAGATAAAGGAGTTCCTCTGGGTACAGCACTTGCCTTTATGATGGCAGTTGTTGGCTTGTCTTTGCCCGAGGCACTGATTTTAAAAAAAGTTTTAAAATGGCAGTTACTTGTAATATTTTTTGGAATTGTTACAATAGGAATTGTTTTAATTGGGTATAGTTTTAATTGGTTTTTAGCAATATAGAATATGATGAATAATATTATTTTATTTGTAAGGCGTGTCATTTTAGAAGGGAAGATTCCATATCTTTTTGTTTTAAAGAAAATTATTCTTTTTGTAGCATTTGTGCCACTTATAGTTATTTTTTTCTTTCCTGAAAATTATAGAGATTTAGGAGAATTTTCTTGGAATTTGCTTGTTCTACTTTTGTTGTTGCGTCCTGCTTCAGAAATTTTTGTTGATTTTAAAGTATTGAAAGCACTTATGCCTTTACGAAAAGAAGGGGGTATTTTGGTTGGAACTTTAGGTATTGCACATAGTATAGGATATTTTTTAAATGAGAATATAACATTACCAAGAGGTTTTTTTGCTGATTATATTTGGGATTTAAAGGGCTACTTTTTTTGGGGAATGATAGGATGTATAATTGCTGTTATTCTTACGCTTACTTCGAATACTTTTTCTGTACGATATTTAAAATCATATTGGAAGAAACTTCATCGACTTACCTACGTTTTGTTTTTCGTTGTTGCTATTCATATTATTCTTATTAATGCGGTAAAAGAAGGAACATATTTATCGTTTGAAGTATGGAAGCCACTTGTTCTTCTTATGGTATTGGGTATTTTTTGGATTTTATCTGCAAAAAAGATAAAAATTTCTTTTTAGTGTTTTCAATAGTTTTCTTTTTGAAATTTTACACTAAAAAACGAAAATAAACATGAGAATTCTTTCGTTTTGTCTATATATAATACGATTTTTTTGGTATATTGCTTGCGTATAAAAAAATCAAAGTGTTTATGATTCAAGAAGAGGAAGACATCATTGATGGTTTTGTTTTAAAAGCACAAAATGGAGATATAGAGAGTTTTTCAATTCTCTATGATAAGTTATTGGATGCTGTATATAAGTTTTGTTTTTTTCGTCTTCCTACAAAAGAATTAGCGGAAGATATTACAAGTGATGTATTTTTAACAGTTTGGGATAAATTGGATACATATACGAAATCTTCTGGTATTCAGTTTAAATCATGGGTGTTTCGAATTGCACAAAATAAAATAATAGATTTTTTTAGAAAAAATAAAGATACACTTGAATTAAAAGAAGATATCTTAGTGGAAGATACAATATCGAAAGAAGAATTTCATAAAGTAGAAAATGATTTTTTAAAAATTCGTTTACAAAGAGCATTAAATGCAATTGCAGATACACAAAGTCAGGCGTTGATATTAAAATATTTTTCTCAATTGGAGAATAGTGAAATAGCTGAAATTATGGGAAAATCTGAAACAGCAGTACGAATATTACAGTCGCGAGGATTAAAAAATTTACGAAAATACCTTCCAGATTTTAAAGATTATCTCTAGAAGAACGGTTTATTTTTTGATATAGTGGGCGCGTATGAAAATGTTTAAAATACTTCCTAATGGCGATGTCTCACTGGTAGATGTTTCAAAAAAGACTCTTGCAAAAGAGTTTTCTATGCATACTCGAGATTTTCGGCCAATTTTTTTACCACGACGTCAGTTATATACTGTTTCGATGCGTGGAGATGGTTTAATTGTAAATTTAGGAGAAATTAAGCTATGTATAGGAAAGAGGAGTGCGTATTTTGTTTTACAGAATGATGAGAAACGAGATATTGATTTTTCTCTTCATTTACAAGATAAATTGAGAAATAAAAAACTTGAAGATACTCATATTCCTTTTGAGTTTATGATTCTTGAAGCGTCTTTTGAAT
>JALUEA010000039.1 GCA_027053135.1 Candidatus Altimarinota bacterium | reverse complement strand
TCACAAGATTGTATTGTACAATAAATTTTTTATCAAAACAAAGAAAGTCTGATAGAATATGTATAATTTTTTATTTTTTTATTTATGAGTTTTTCTATAGAAAAAATGATGGAATACACACATCAAGTGTTGGGCGAGACAGCGTTACAGATTGGAAAAAGAGTGCATCGTGGAAAAGTAAGAGATACATATATGATACATGGAAAACGTGTTTTAGTAGCAACAGATAGACAAAGTGCGTTTGATAGAATGCTTGCAGAAATTCCATTTAAAGGGCAAGTGTTGAATCAGTGTGCTGCGTTTTGGTTTGAAAAAACAGCACATATTATTCCAAATCATGGTATTGCAGTACCAGATCCAAATGTACTGGTTGCACGGTCAGCAAAGGTATTTCCTATAGAGTTTGTTGTAAGAGACTATCTTGCGGGAACGACAGAAACATCGATTTTAGTGAATTATCAGAATGGAGTACGAAATTTTTGTGGACATGTTTTGCCAGAAGGTTTAAAAGCAAATGAAAAACTTCCAGAAACAATTGTAACTCCTACAACAAAACCAGAAGTAGGACATGATGAAAGTATTTCTCGAACAGAGATTATAGAGAGAGGGATTATGACAGCAGAAGACTTTGATTATGTAGAAAAAAAAGCATTGGAAGTGTTTACATTTGCAAAAGAACATTGTGCAAAAATGGGCTTAATTTTAGCAGATACAAAATATGAATTTGGGAAATTAGAAGATGGAACAATTATTATATTAGATGAAATAAATACTCCTGATAGTTCACGATTTTGGGACGCAGAGAGTTATGATGAGTGTATTAAAAATGGACACGCTCCAAAAAGTTTTGATAAAGATGTATTGCGTCGATGGTATAGTGATCGATGTGATCCGTATGCAGATAAAGAATTACCAGAAGCACCACAAGAACTCATTGCACAAATGAGTCATGCGTATCAGAGAGCATATGAAATGATTACTGGAGAAGAATTTATTCCTGTAATTTCAGAAAATATAAGTGAACGAATTGATAGAAATCTTCAAAAATATTTTGGAGAGTAAGGAATGTTTTTATTTCATAATACCACCACCTAACAGTATATTATCCTGATAAAATACTGCAGATTGACCAGAAGTAAGGCTTCGTACTGGTTGAGTAAAAGTCAGTTTTCCTTCTGTTCGATTGGTGTTTGTGTATTGAAATTGTGCAGTGATGTTTTCTCCTCCATGTCGGATTTTAACAGAAATCTGTGTGTTATCCTCGATAGGAGACATTGTCCAGCTTATATTAAATACTGTTACGGTATTAGAAAACAAATCAGTATTATCTCCAACATATACAATATTTTTTTGGGTATCTATACGAATAACATATTGAGGGGTAATCATTCCACCAATACGGGCTCGTTGTCCTTTTGTAAAATGGAGGACGCCATTATGAGTTCCTACTTTTTTTTGCGTATGAATATGTATGATATCTCCTGGAACAAATGCTTCGGGGATATGTCGTTCTAAAAATGGAATATGAGATTTTTCTGCATAAAAACAAACTCCTTGAGATTCTCGTTTTTGTGCAAAGTTTTTAAAATTATTTTGGAGTGCTATTTCTCTTACTTCATCTTTGGAATATGACGCCATAGGAAATAATGTATATTGAAGTTTTTCTTGTGTGAGGGTATATAAAAAATACGTCTGATCTTTATGTATATCTTTTCCTGTAGAAACTTCCCATCTTTTTTTTTGTGTATTAAATTCATTTTTTATATAATGACCTGTTGCGACTGCATCGCATCCAAGTTCTTTCATTTTCTCTAAAAAGTATCCAAATTTTATAGATCTATTACATTCAACACATGGGTTAGGGGTAATTCCATTTTTAAATCCTTCTATAAAATGATTGACGACATCATGTTTAAATCGTTCGCGAAAATCAAAAACATAAAATGGAATATCTAATTGTTCTGCAACAGTTCGTGCAAGCATTAAGTCTCGTAAACTACAGCATTTATTTTCTGGTAAGTTTTTCTTTGATTTTTCTGTTTTATCATCATGCCATAATTGGAAATGCACACCAATAACATTATAGCCTTGTTGTTGTAATAAGAATGCAGAAATAGTGGAATCAAGTCCTCCAGAAAGTCCTACTAAAACAGTTTTTTTTTTCTTTTTTGTTGTATTCATAGTACATGTATAAATTTTATTTGTATTTTACGATAAAATGATATAAAATCATATGATAAATACATAATAAATGGTATGAACTTTTTTACATATATGATGGGGGATTTTTTGTATATTCCTTTTTTAAGTGAACAACGTATGCTTCGTATGAAGCATACAAATAGAATATATGAGAATGAAGATATCTCACCAGAAGAACAAGAGTTTCAGAAAAATTTTCCTGCATTATATTCACAACCGTTATCTCCTGAGGAAGAAAAAAGAGCATTAGAGTATAAAGCAAGAAAAGAAAATACACAAAATAGAGATAATACTGAAAGAGAGCAGAATAATCTTTTAACAAAAATACAACAATTAGAACAAAATACTTTTGAGAAGGATTCTTTAATGAGTGAATTAGAGGATATGTATTTGAGTTATTCTCAATTAAAAACAAATAATGATTCTTTAAATCAGAAATTAGAAAATCAAAAACAAAGAATAGAGGCTTTAATGGAAGAATTAAGACGTGTAAAAGCAAATGATAGAGCGAAAATAAAGCAGTTAAAAGAAGAAATAGCTACTTTGCGTAAAATTATGAAAAGCTATATTCGTCAAATTGATTCTTTGTATGAAAGAAATCAAATCTTAATTACTGAAAATAGACAAATAAAACAACAATACCAACAAGTGGTTGAAGAAAAGCAAGTTATTGAGCAAGAAGCTGATAGTCTTAAAACTACTGTTAAATTAGCACAGCAGTTAACTGTGTCTTATATCAATTTTTCTGCTTTGAATAAACGTGGAAAAATAACAAAAAGAATAAGAAAAGCACATAAATTTGAGGTATGTTTTACTTTAACTGAGAATAAAATAGCTCCTAAAGGTCGTAAAAAAGTTTATATACGTGTTGCTAAGCCTGACGGCGAGATTTTGCTTAATTCTAAATCTGGTCTTTTCAAATATCAGGATAAAGAGATTTATTATTCAGCAATGCGTGAAATAAATTATGACGGTAAAGCACAAAATGTATGTGTATATTTTGATAATCCTTATACAGATTTGCCGTCTGGTACTTATACTGTGTTTATTTTTGTTGAGAATTATCAAGTTGGTGATAAAACAATTACATTAAAATAAAACAAAAAATGAAATATAAAGTCAAAGACTTATCATTAGCAGAGTGGGGAAGAAGAGAAATAGAACTTGCTGAGGTTGAAATGCCCGGATTGATGGCGTTGCGTGAAAAATATGGCAAGGAAAAACCTTTGAAAGGTGCTAAAATTTCTGGTTCTTTACATATGACTATTCAAACTGCTGTTTTAATTGAGACTTTAATTGAGTTAGGTGCAGAAGTTAGGTGGGCTAGTTGTAATATTTATTCTACTCAGGACCACGCAGCTGCTGCTTTGGCAGTGAAAGATATACCTATTTTTGCGTGGAAAGGTGAAACATTAGAAGAATATTGGTGGGCTACAGAACAAGCCTTGACTTTTCCTGATGGTTCTGGACCCGATTTGATTGTTGATGACGGCGGTGATGCCACTCTTATGGTGCATCTTGGTTATGAAGTTGAAGAAAATCCAGAATTATTAAATAAAGAAACTGAAAGTGAAGACGAAGCTGAACTTTTAAAACGATTAAAATTAATTTATGAAAAAGACCCGAATAAATGGCATAGAATAGCACAAAAAATAAGAGGTGTTTCTGAAGAAACTACAACCGGTGTACATAGACTTTATCAACGTTGGAAGGAAGGGAAATTATTGTTTCCTGCAATAAATGTAAATGATTCCGTCACTAAGTCTAAATTTGATAATCTTTATGGTTGTAGAGAGTCTTTAATTGATGGTATTAAGAGAGGAACTGATATAATGATAGCTGGAAAAACTGCTGTTGTTTGTGGTTATGGTGAGGTTGGTAAAGGCTCTGCTCAGGCTTTACGTAATTTTGGTGCTAAAGTCATTGTTACTGAAGTTGATCCTATTTGTGCCTTACAGGCTGTTATGGAAGGTTTTGAAGTCCTTACAGTGGAGGATGTGGTAGAAAAAGCTGATATTTTTGTCACCGCTACAGGAAATAGAGATGTGATTACTATTGAACATATGGAAAGAATGAAAAACAATGCTATTGTCTGCAATATTGGACATTTTGATAATGAAATTCAAGTAGATAAGTTAAAAAATTATCCCGGTATTAAACGTCAAAACATTAAACCGCAAGTTGATAGATACATCTTTCCAGACGGACATGGCATAATTTTACTTTCAGATGGTAGACTTGTCAATTTAGGAAATGCTACCGGACACTCTTCATTTGTGATGAGTACTTCTTTCACTAATCAAGTTTTAGCTCAAATGGAATTATGGTCAAAAAAATATGAAATAGGTGTTTATAGACTTCCGAAAAAACTTGATGAAGAAGTAGCTAGATTGCATCTTCCTCATTTAGGCGTTAAATTGACAAAATTAACTCAAAAACAAGCAGAATACATTGGCGTTGATGTAGATGGACCTTATAAGCCTGAGCATTATAGATA
>JALUEA010000038.1 GCA_027053135.1 Candidatus Altimarinota bacterium | reverse complement strand
CTTTTAATTCTAATTTTCATCTTGCATTTATATTTATATTGAGGTAGAATTATATGAAGCACACAAAAAATAAATAAAATTTACGCGTATAATTTATTATTACAATGCTTCACATTAAACACTTCCGATATCACAGAATGTACATTCTTCGCAGAGATTTTTAAAAGGCATTTAAAACGGTTTCTACAAAAGATGCTGTATAATATTCTGTGACATGAGGAAAAATATTTATAAATATTTCTTATTCTTTAACACATACACAAATATGAAAAATTTTATAAAAAAATACTCTGGTTCTCTTGTAGCGGGAACTATTGCAGTTGCAGGAATTACTTCTGCTGCCGTTACACCAATTGGAACGCTTCCAAATGCGGTATCTGGAAATGTTATTAAAGCGAGTGATATCAATGATATGGCGGCAGCTATTAAGGTGTTGGATACTCGAACAAATGTTGGAGATCTTGCAACAGTGGATTTATTACCAACAGTTCCTACTTATATTGACCATCCAGATATACAAACAGCAGCAGAAAATGCAACAGCTGGATCAACGATATTTTTTAAAGGAAAAGAATATAGGGTTGTGGAAAGTGATAAAGGAACAGGAAAACTATGGCTTGATAGAAACCTTGGAGCATCAGAAGCATGTAAATCTGCTACAGATCCGCTATGTTTTGGTGATTTATACCAATGGGGACGAGCAAAAGATGGTCACGAATATATAACGGTAACAAGTTCTGTAACAGGACAAGCCGATACTATTACTCCAAATGATGCAGTATTTAGAAAAGGATCAGGTGATTGGTCAACAGCTGATGCTGATGGATCTGCACGAACAGCATTTCTAGAAAAAACAGACGGAACAGGAGTATGTCCAAAAGGATGGAAAGTTCCAAGTGAAGCAGAATTAGCAGCAGAACAAGATGGGCTAAAAGCTGGAAATTCTCACTTCTTAAATATTCCCCTTGCTGGTTACCGTGTTTATGATTCTGCGTCGATGAACAATCAGGGGCGTAGCGGGCACTTGTGGTCTTCGACTGCAGACGCCAATAAGGCTCGGGGCATGTACGTCACTGCGGATGATTCTGGGCAGTATACGTATCAGAGAGGGGTCGGGTTCTCTTTGCGTTGCGTAAAGAAATAAGGATTTAATTCTTTAGTTCTGTACACACATTAAAAACATCTACTAAAAATTTATTTTTTAGTTGGTGTTTTTTTTGTGGTATACTCAAAATACACAAGAAACTTTTTTAAAAAGCTACAATGCAATTTATCTCTCCTCGAACAGATTTCGCGTTTAAACGAATATTCGGATCAGAAAACTCAAAGAAAACATGTATTTCATTTTTAAATGCAATGCTAGATTTTACAGGAACAGAAAAAGAAATTATTGATGTAGAAATTTTGAACCAGTGAAATACTCCAAAAATCAAAGGATTAAAAGATACCTATCTTGATGTAAAAGTAAAAACGACCCAAGAAAAATATATTATTATAGAAATGCAGGTTCTGAATGTAGACTGTTTTAAACAACGAGTGTTGTATAATACAGCCAAAACCTACGCGAACCAAATCGTCAGTGGAAAAGATTACGACTCACTTATCACTGTAATTGCTCTTACTATCGTAGATTTTGTGTTAATAGAAGAAACAGAAAATTATATTAGTAGTTTTCATTTAAAGTAAAAAGTAGAAAATTTTGAATATTCTCAAGACTTCGAATTGGTATTTTTAGAATTACCCAAATTTACCAAAAAACTTGAAGACTTAACAACACATAAAGATAAATGGATTTATTTCTTAAAAGAAGTAGACGATTTAAGCACCATTCCAGAAACATATAAAAAAGAGGCTTAATTAACATTTATGGGGTGTTAAAAGATACTCCACATAGAACGACCTAAGGCACACCATTTTAAACCTATCTTTTTTATTCATTTTTCCAAAACTTTTCTTTCTTTATATGTTATTCTTCTCATACCACTTTGATTGTTAAATGCTTTTCAAATTTATTTTATCAAAGTGGTCAAATTAATCTTAGAATTTTCAAATCTATACATTATATTGGTTCATGTTATTGTATCATGATATTATAATCATAATTCAAGTAGAATCTTTAATTATATAAAATCATGGCTCTTCAAATTGGTATTGTAGGACTTCCAAATGTTGGAAAATCAACACTCTTTAATGCTATTACAAAATCATCTCAAGCTGCTGCAGAAAATTTTCCATTTTGTACCATTGATCCAAATGTTGGAATAGTCGAAGTTCCAGATCCTCGATTAGATCAATTAGCAGAAATTGTACAACCAAATAAAATCGTAAAATCCACTATTGAATTTGTTGATATTGCAGGACTCGTAAAAGGTGCAAGTGAAGGAGAAGGACTTGGAAATAAATTTCTTGCAAATATTAGAGATTGTGATGCTATTGCAATGGTTGTTCGATTTTTTGAAGACACAAATGTTCATCATGTAGAAGGACGAATAAATCCAAAAGAAGATAAAGAAGTGATTGAACTAGAGCTTATTATGGCAGATATTCAAACAGTAGAAAAAGCAAGTCAAAAAGCAAATAAAGATGCAAGAGGTGGATCAAAGCAGAAAGAAGGACAAATTCGAAAAACATTATGCGATAAACTTCTCCCTTTTCTCCAATCAGGAAAACCTGCACGAGATTTTGAAGTGACTGATGAAGACGAAGAACAAGCAATAAAATCACTTCATTTATTAACACGAAAACCTCAACTCTATATTGTAAATCTCTCAGAAGAAGAATTTATCAATTTTTCTGAAAGTGATGCACGAACGAAACTTGATATATCAGAAAATGCAGTTATTGTGCCTATTTGTGCGAAAACAGAATGTGATCTTATAGATTTTGATGAAGAAGAAGCAGCAGAAATAATGGAGTCTATGGGAATGAAAGAAAGTGGACTCAATACCCTTATTCGACAAGCATTTACGCTTTTAAATCTTGAAAGTTATTTTACAGCAGGAGTACAAGAAGTTCGTGCTTGGACTATTAAAAAAAGATCAACCGCTCCAGAAGCAGCGGGTGTTATTCATACTGATTTTGCGAAAAAATTTATTAAAGGAGAAGTCTGTTCTGTAGATGATTTTGTGAAATATAAAGGATGGGCTGGAGTAAAAGAACATGGTGCATTACGACTTGAAGGAAAAGATGCTATTATCCATGATGGAGATGTCTGTATGTGGAAAATTGGAGGATAATTATTCGTATTTAACATTGTATATACTCAATGCTACACATTCATAATATTTCGAAATCATATGGTTCAAAACCGCTCTTTTCTGAGGTCTCTTTTACGGTAGGAGAAAAAGAAAAAATAGGTATTATTGGACGAAATGGATATGGGAAAAGTACTCTTTTTAATATTATTACTGGAGAAGAAAATCCTGATAGTGGAAGTATAGAAATTCCAGACTGGTACTCTATCCGAAAACTTGAACAACATTTACAATTTGAAAAAGATACACTCCTTGAACAAGTATCTTTTGGGTTACCAACACATGAAGCAGAAGAAATATGGAAAGCAAAATCTATTTTAATGGGACTGGGATTTACCGAAGATGATTTTACAAAGAGTCCATTTGAATTTTCGAGTGGATATCAAATTAGAATTCGACTTGCACAAGCACTTGTTTCTCAATGTGAATTATTACTTCTTGATGAACCAACGAATTATCTCGATATTGTATCATTACGCTGGTTAAAGAGGTTTTTACAAAATTGGGACAAATCGTTCCTTCTTATTACCCATGATATTGAGTTCATGGAATCGGTTATAACGCATAGTGCCATTATTCATAGAGGGAAAATTCGAAAAATGAAAGGACCTCCTTTAAAACTCTTACAACAAATACAAAAAGATGAAGAAGTATATGAGAAAACACGAATAGGAGACCTAAAAAAACGAGAAAAAACAGAACATTTTATTAAAAATTTTCGAGCTGGAGCACGATCTGCAGGACTTGTACAGAGTCGAATTAAGATGTTAGAAAAACAAGAAAAAAAAGAAAAACTTGAAAAACTTCCTCAAATCACCTTTCATTTTCCTGCAATTCCGTTTAATGGAAACTTTTTAATGGAAGCACATAATATTGATTTTGGGTATACTCCAGAAACACTTTTAATACGCAAATTACATTTCTCAATAAATGCACATGATAAAATTGCTATAATAGGACGAAACGGAAAAGGAAAATCGACACTCTTACGATTATTATCTGAAGCAGAAAAACCACTATCAGGACATTTTAAAAAATATCATACCCTTACAAGAGGGTATTTTGGTCAAGAAGATGAAAATAAAATATGGAACGAAGAAACAATTTTATCTGAGTTTTTTCGTGTAAAAAATATTAAAGAAACACAAGCGAGAAATATTGGTGCATCTCTGTTATTTACAGGAAATGATATGAAAAAAAAAATTTCTCAACTCTCTGGAGGTGAACGAGCACGAGTTCGACTTGGAAAACTCATGCTCGAAAAACATCATTTATTACTCCTTGATGAACCAACAAATCATCTTGATATTGAATCTGTGCAAGAACTTATACAAGCACTAGAAAAATTCCAAGGGGCTCTTGTGATTGTAAGTCATGACGAACGCCTCCTCTCACGCATTGCTAGTAAACTTATTGTATTTGATAACGATACTATTTCTGTATTTCATGGAGGCTATAAAGAATTTTTAGAAAAAGGTGGATGGGGTGATAGTCATGATATATATTC
>JALUEA010000037.1 GCA_027053135.1 Candidatus Altimarinota bacterium | reverse complement strand
GGAGAAAAGTTATGGGATGAATTAAACACTCAAATATTTGAAAACGTAAAAGAATTAGAAAAAAAATCTGGCAAAACTTTTGGAGGAGAAAAAAATCCACTTCTCGTTTCTGTACGAAGTGGTGCAAGTATATCGATGCCAGGAATGATGGATACTATTTTAAATCTCGGATTAAATTATAATACAGTAGAAGCACTTGCAAAAGAATCAAATAATGAACGATTCGCATGGGATAGCTTTCGTCGTTTTATACAAATGTATGGAAGTGTTGTTATGGGAGTACCTTTACATTCATTTGAAAATGAAATTACTGCATTAAAAACAGAAAATCAGTACACAGAAGATACTGAAATAACAGCAGATTTATGGAAAACCATTATAAAAAAGTTTCTTACTATTATTAAAAACGAATCAGGAAAAGAATTTCCAATGAATCCAAAAGAACAACTTCTTGGAGCTGTAAAAGCAGTATTTGCAAGTTGGAATGCCGAACGAGCCGTATTTTATAGAGGAATAAATGCTATCCCTCATGATATTGGAACTGCTGTAAATGTACAAATGATGGTATTTGGAAATTTAGGAAACACTTCAGGAACAGGTGTTTGCTTTACTCGAAACCCTTCCACTGGAGAAAATGTATTCTATGGAGAATACTTGTTAAATGCACAAGGTGAAGATGTTGTAGCAGGAATTAGAACACCACACCCTATCAATGAACTACAACAAGAACTACAGAATATATATAAAGAACTTATACAACTCAGAAAAATACTTGAAAATCATTTCAAAGATATGCAAGATATTGAGTTTACAATTGAAAATGAAAAATTATTTATACTCCAAACACGAACAGGAAAACGAAGTGCATCTGCTGCCGTAAAAATTGCCACTGACATGGTTTCAGAAGGACTCCTTACCAAAAAAGAAGCATTATACAGAGTAAGCGACGAAGATATTGAAACATTATTACACCCTCGACTTGACGAAAAAGAAAAAGCAAAAAAAATTGCTCTGTGTAAAGGACTACCAGCAAGTCCAGGAGGAGCTGTTGGGAAAATAGTCTTTACTCCTGAAGACGCTATTGAAGCAGCAAAACATGAAGAAAAAACTATTCTTGTTCGATACGAAACTTCTCCAGAGGATATTTCTGGAATGCATGCTGCAACAGGAATTCTTACAGCATGCGGAGGTATGACTTCACATGCCGCAGTAGTTGCTCGAGGAATGGGACGACCATGTGTATCTGGTGCTTCTGAAATTATTGTAGACGAAACACGAGGAATCTTAAAAATCGATGACCTTATATTAAAAAAAGGAGATATTATAACAATTGATGGATCAACAGGAGAAGTATTTAATGGAAAAATTCCAAAACTTCCAGCTGATATTTCTGGACCATTTCAAGATATTCTTACCTGGGCAAAAGAAGAAAAACAATTAGAAGTACGAACAAATGCTGATACTCCAAAAGATGTAGCAAAAGCAATTGAACTTGGAGCTGAAGGGATAGGACTCTGTCGAACAGAGCATATGTTTTTTGAAAAAAAACGAATTTTAGAAATCCGAAAAATGATTTTATCAGAAGATAATGCCATGCAAGAAAAAGCATTATCTGAAATTCAAGCATTTCAAAAATCAGATTTTGTAGAAATATACAAAATTCTTAAGGAAAAACCAATTTGTATCCGCCTGCTTGATCCTCCACTTCATGAGTTTTTACCACAAACAGATACGGAAATTGAAGAACTTGCACACATCATGAAAAAATCTCCACAAAATATTCGTGATAGAATAGAACACTTGAACGAAGTAAATCCTATGATGGGACACCGAGGATGCCGACTTCTTCTTACTATACCGTCTCTTCTTGAAACACAAGTGCATGCAATACTCTCTGCAGCAGAAGAAACACAAAAAGAAAATGTAGAAATTATGATTCCTCTCGTTGCAACACTTGGAGAATTTAAAGCACTCAAATCACGAATTCAAGATGTCGCAAAACAATATCCAACGGTCCAATTTAAAATTGGAACAATGATCGAAACACCTCGTGCGTGTATCCGATCAAAAGATATTCAAGAACATGCAGAGTTCTTTAGTTTTGGAACAAACGATTTAACACAAATGACCTTTGGATTTTCTCGAGATGATATGGGGAAATTTTTACCAGAATACCTAAAACAAGGAATTTTAAAAAATGATCCTTTTCAAGTTGTTGATACTCGAGGAGTTGGAGAGCTTATGAAACATGTTCTTTCTACATTACCAAAAAACTTTAAAACATCTGTCTGTGGAGAACATGGAGGTGAAGGAAAATCTGTTGAATTTTTTAATAATATAGGAATAAAAACTGTTTCATGTTCACCATTTCGTGTTCCTGTAGCTATTGTTGCCGCTGGACGATGTGCATAACTCTATACACAATACATATTATTTAATACATCAATAGTGCCACACTCAGAAGAAAAAAGTTTTGACTTAACCGACCCTAAAACACTACGTAATTTCTTAAAATTACACAAAATTTGGACGAAAAAAAAATTCGGACAAAATTTTTTACAATGCCGAGAATCACTTGAAAAAATTATAGAACTTGGTGATTTACAAAAAGGAGAAACAGTAGTTGAAGTCGGTCCAGGACATGGTGTTCTTACCAGAGAATTATTACAAAAAGGAGCAACAGTACATGCTGTAGAAATCGACTCAGAAGTATTACCTGCATTATCCGCATCAACACGACAATGGAAAGAAAATCTTACTGTTGATAATTGCCATGTATTAGATTTTCAACCCCCAAAAGAAAAATATAAATTTATTGCAAATATTCCATACCATTTAACATCTCCTATTTTACGGAAATTCTTAATAGATAGCGATAATAAACCAACACGAATTGTAATACTTGTCCAAAAAGAAGTTGCAGAAAAAATTGCGTGCAAACCAGAAAAAGACTCCCTCCTTTCTGTAATGGTAAAAACATTTGGAAAACCATCATATGCACTAACAGTAACAGCAGAAAAATTTTTCCCTCCTCCAAAAGTAGACTCTGCTGTACTGGTAATTGATACATTTGAAAAACCATTAATAAATATTCCAGCAAAAATTTACTTTGAAATGCTTTTTATAGGATTCTCATCTCCTCGAAAAAAACTTAAAAATGCATTAATGAAACGCCTCCTACTTACAAAAACAGAAGTAGACTCTGTTTTTAACACACTTGGGATTGATCCAAACTGTAGAGCTCAAAATGTAACTATTCCACAATGGGAAGCAATGACAAAAATATTTTTTAAAGAATATTTTCAAAACACAACAAATACAATACAAGAAAAGAAATAACTACAAATACCATATACAAAATAATCTATCTTATAAAAAAGATAGATTATTTTTTAATAAAAAACCTATAAGAAATTAAAGAAACTATAACACTTCCACAAGATCAAGTGTTATAGAAGGAGCCATAGTCGAAGTAAGTGTTATTTTCTGAATATATGTCCCCTTTACCCCTGAAGGTTTCGCTTCTTTAATAGCATTTAATAATGTCTGTATATTTTCTTCTAAATGTTCGGCAGAAAACGATTTCTTCCCAAAAATAGAATGAATAATTCCTGTCTTATCTGTTTTAAACTCAATTTTTCCTTTTTTCAATTCCTCTACTGATTTCCCAATATTTGGAGTAACAGTCCCTGCTTTTGGTGAAGGCATAAGCCCTTTAGGCCCTAAGACACGAGCTACTTTTGCAAGATTTCTCATATACGCAGGAGTTGCTAAAGCAACATCAAAATTAATATTCCCTTTTGTTACCTCCGCGATTAAATCATCAGCCCCTACAATATCTGCACCAGCTTTTTTTGCTTCTGATACTTTTTCTTCTTCATCAGTAAACACTGCAACTGAAACAGATTTTCCTGTTCCATTTGGAAGAATAATTGTTGACCGAACAATTTGATCCGCATGCTTTGGATTACATCCTGTTTTAACATGTACCTCCATTGTTTCATCAAATTTAGAAGTATCTAATGATTTCAACAATGCAATCGCATCTTTTAACGAATACAATGTCTCTGCATTCCCACATTTTTCTAATGCTGCTAAATATTTTTTTCCTTTTTTTGCCATAATAAATATAAGTTAAATAATTGGTTCTAACGCTTAAAAAAATCTAAGCTCCCAGTAGCATACTATCTATATACAATATAATATAGAAATTACCCTTTTACAACAACTCCCATAGAACGAGCTGTTCCTGCAATAATTTTAACACCCGCCTCAAGATCATTTGCAGAAAGGTCCGCCATTTTTGTCTTCACAATTTCCTCAATTTGTGCTCTTGTAATTGTTCCAACCTTATCAGTATGAGACCGAGCAGATCCCGATTTAAGATTCAATGCTTGTTTAATTAAAAACGATGCAGGAGGTGATTTTAAAACGAACGAAAACGATCTATCTGTATAAATAGAAATTTCACAAGGAATAACCATCCCCATATCATTTTTTGTTTTCTCATTAAATTGAGAACAAAAATCTTGCATATTAATACCTGTTGGTCCTAAAACAGTACCAATTGGAGGTGCTGGATTTGCCTTTCCTGCTGGTATTTGCAGTTTTACTAATTGTTTTAGCTCTTTAGCCATAGTATATAAAATAATATATAAATAAAAAAACAACCCGCCGATCGCAAGTTCCTATAGCATCAAAACATGCCAAATACAATTCATACTCTACGAAAATATTAAGAAACTTGAGAAGCCAATCATTTGAGTCTCACAAAATATACAGGAATACTCTCAAAGACTCAATAGATTTTATACTATTTTATAAACTTTATCATTGAATTTTTT
>JALUEA010000036.1 GCA_027053135.1 Candidatus Altimarinota bacterium | reverse complement strand
CGATTATATAATAGATACTGTACGTAATGCTACTCAAAAATCAGGGAAAATAAGTGATACAACAAATAGTATTCTTACTTCTATAAATCAATATACAAAACATGGAATAGGAAAAGTAGCAAAAAATATATTTTCAACAACGAATCTATATCAATCGTATGGACAAAAAGAATATTCACAAATAAAAAAAGCAACAAATTTTCCTATAGAAATTTCTACACGAATCAATACTTCTGGAGAAATTATAATTTCATGGATTGAGAAAAATAAACCATAAAAACTATGAAATAAAAAAAACTAAATTATTTAACCCCTCTATATATGAAAATACATTTTTCAGGAGCAGCACACGAAGTAACAGGATCAAAACATTTACTCGAAATAAATGGAAAATTTATTTTATTAGATTGCGGACTTTTTCAAGGAAAACGAAAAGAAGCCGATAAAAAAAATAGGCATCTAGATTTTGACCCCTCTATTCTTGATGCTGTTATTGTTTCTCATGCGCATCTTGATCATTGTGGAAACTTACCATATCTCACAAAACATGGATATCAAGGAAAAATATTTATGACACATCAAACATCAGATATTGTTCCCATTATGCTAGAAGATTCAGCAATGATTCAAGAATTAGATGCAAAACATATTCAAAAACATGTAAAAAATCATGACATGTCTATTCCTCTTGATCCTTTATATACTATTGATGATATTCCTGCTGTAGTAGAAAAAATTATAGGAAAACAATATGAAGAAAAATTTGAAATTTTACCAGAAATTTTTGTTCAATTTTATCCAGCAGGACATATCTTAGGTTCATCAGTTGTAGAAGTAACATGGAAAGAAAACGGAAAAGAAAAAGTGTTAGTATTTACTGGAGATCTCGGACGACCAGAAAAAAATATGCTACCAGATGCAAAAAGTCCTCCAAAAGCTGATTTTCTTATTACAGAATCTACATATGGAAATAGACGGCACGAAACGCAATTAGTATCAAAAGAAAAATTAGCAAATATTATAAATAGAACAGTTGATACTCATGGAAAAATTGTTATTCCTTCTTTTTCTATGCAACGGACACAGGAAATAATTTATGACTTACATCTCTTACAAGAAGAAAAAAAAATTCCTAATATCCCTATATTCGTAGATTCCCCTCTTGCTATTAAAGTTACACAAATTTATAAAAAATATAG
>JALUEA010000035.1 GCA_027053135.1 Candidatus Altimarinota bacterium | reverse complement strand
ATACAATAATATGGAATAATATATTTAACCCATACTGTATGTCTGGACATTCAAAATGGCATTCAATTCGACACAAAAAAGGAGCGAATGATGCAGCACGAGGAAAAATTTTTACAAAACATGCAAATTTAATTACTATTGCAGCACGAAATGGTGGAGACCCAGAATCAAATCCAGCCTTACGACTTGCAATAGAAAATGCAAAAAAAGAAAATACCCCAAATAAAAATATAGAACGAGCAATTAAAAAAGGAACAGGTGAAGACAAAACAGCTTCAGCATTAGTAGAAGCGACATTTGAAGGATATGGACCTGGAGGCGTTGCTCTTTTAGTTGACACACTAAGTGATAATCGAAACAGAATTGTGTCTGGTGTACGAGTAGCATTTTCAAAAAATAATGGAAATCTAGGAGAAAACGGAAGTGTTTCGTGGATGTTTCATCGAAAAGGAGTAATAACACTTGAAGTAGAAAAAAAGAAAATCGAAGAAGTTGAAATGATTGCAATTGAAAATGATGCAGAAGATGTGTTATATGAAGAAACAAGTAACAAAGAAACAACAGAAATAGAAATTATTTGCGATCCAAAAGAAGTGTTTACACTTCAAAAAATATTACAAGATGAATGTAATATTGAAGTAAATGCAAAAATAACAATGGTTGCAGAAAATAGTATCTCTATTACAACAGAGGCAGAAGCAAAAAAATTATTGAAACTCATTGAAGCATTAGAAGATACCGATGATGTAATTGCCGTACATTCAAATGCAGATATAAAAACAGAACTCATGGAAAAAATTATGCAAGAAACATAGCTTACAACATTATCATATCCCTTTTTATACATGACATGCATTCACACCATTATTCCAATACAACATCTCATACTACAAAACACCAAGAAAAAAACAAAAAATTTCTTCTTATTTCTTTTATAATTTCCGTTATTCTGAGTATTTCAAAATGTACTATTGGAATACTCATAAACTCAAGTGCCTTGATTGCAAGTAGTATCGATAGTCTTATGGATGCATTTTCTACCAGCATTAATGGATTTATATTACATATATCAAGTAAACCAGCAGATACAAATCATCCGTTTGGACATGGAAAATTTGAAGCATTTTCTGGATTACTACAAGGTACAGTCATTATCATAAGTTCTTGCAGTCTTTTTATCTACTCTCTCCTCAATATTCTCAATCATACCCCAGAAAATACTTCATTTAAGAATATTCAACTTCTTGGTATTATTATAACTCTTATTTCTATAATCACTCCTCTGATACTTTCATACTATATGAAACGCCAAGCAAAAGCATCTTCGAGTATAGTATTAGAAGCAGAACAGGCACATTTCTTTACTGATGGACTCATGAATTTTGGAGTTCTTATCGGATTATTAATGGTGTACTTTTTTCATATATATTGGATTGATAGTATTATAGGTATAAGTATTGCACTATGGTTAATGTGGGATATTAAAGATTTATTTATAGAAAGTTTTAATATTTTAACCGATAAAACACTTCCAAAAACTCTTCTCAAAAAACTTTCACTCTTATTAGATAAGAGTGTACAACATCATATTATTTTAGGTTGGCACAACCTACAAACACGACGATCTGGAAGTGAATACCATATCAATATTCATTTAGAATTTGAAGATACCATTCTCCTCAAAGACGCTCATGAACAATCACTTATTATCGAAAAAAATATTCAACAAATTCTCCCAAATGCTATAATTTTCACACATTTTGATTTACATTCTGAGTATTTAACATCACCTCTATGCAAGAAATAAAAATTGATGGAATAAAACAACACCATTCCCTTGAAAATGAAGAAGTTGAACTTTCAATGGATATTTTTGAAGCCGATAATACCATTTTTATTATTATTCCCTTAGCGGGAATCAATATAGAACAAATAAAAATTCAATTATCAAAAGATGTGTTAACAATATCTGGAATACGAGAACTTCCCGATGATATACAACACTACCATGCAAAAAAATATTTTATAGAAGAATGTCATTGGGGGAAATTTTCTCGAAGTATTGTATTACCTGAAATTGTTGAATCTGCAAACATTAGAGCAAGTGAACATAATGGTATTTTAAAAATAATTATTCCAAAAACCAAAAAAGTAGACGAAAAACAAATTCATGTTCAAACACAAAATATAAGATAACACTATGCACGATATACTCTTTCAAAAAATGTATACATTTGCACTTTCGAAACTCAGTGCACGCGATATCCCAGAACAAAAACTCTACGATATACTCTATAAAAAATATTGTAATACAAAAACAATACCAAACACTCCATCAGAGCAAAAAGCTATTATAACAGAAGTAATAGAACACTTAAAATCTCAAAAATATATAAATGACGAACGGTATTGTGAAAATTTTATTCGATGGAGAAAAGAATCGATGCCACGCGGGAAATATATGATTATTCAAGAACTTATCATACGAAAAATACCATGTTCTCTCGCAAAAGAAATGTGTAATACATACATTTCCGATACAGATGAATACCATATGTGTGAACAACTTTTTCAACAAAAAATTAAAAAACTCACACAAAGATATACTACAATACACAATACTGATACTACAGACGAAATCAAACACCGTATAAAATCAAAACTCTTTCAATTTTTGGCAAGCAAACAATTTTCCTATGCACTTATCAATGATATTTGGGAAAAGAATATGATACACTTTTCGTAACAACACTTTTATTCTCTCTCACACATGCTACACAATCTTATTTATATTTTTCAATCAGAGCATTACAATCGTCTTCGGTTTTTACGATTTGTATATACCCATCGTAATTGGTTCCAATTATCAAAACGAGGAAGTATTGACTGGACAATACGTGCAATAGCACTTTTTATACTCACAGCTCTTTTCTTCCTTATAATACTATATTATGTAATACAATCAAAAATAGGAGCTATTCCTACTTTTTTTATAATAATGCTCACTATCGTATCTACCCCCCTACTCCTTTTTGTTGCTGATATAATACTCTCACCAATTATACAATTCCGAAAAAAAAGAATATTCCATACAGTACAAAAATATTTAGAACATGTACGAAAAACAAAAGAGAAAAACAATAATATGTTTCTTACTATTGGAATTACTGGTTCGTACGGGAAAACAACAATAAAAACAATTCTTCATTCTCTCTTATCTCAAAAATATACGATATTTCTTATTCCTGGAAACATTAATACCGATTTAGGAATAGCAAATTATATACTTCGTCATAAAACAGAAGTAGAAAAATCCGATATTATTTTACTCGAAATGGGGGCATTTCATAGAGGAGAAATTGCCAGTATTTGTTCTTTTATTCCTCCAGATTATTCATTTTTAACGGCTATTGGAAACCAACACCTCGAACGATTTGGAAGTCATGAAAACATAAAAAAAACAAAATTCGAAATTGTCGCTGCAACAAGAAAAAAAGCATTTCTCAACACTTCTGACCCTACTATAGCTGCATATATTCCTTTCTTTATAAGAGAAAACAAAGCAGATCTCCCCCCTCAATTAGAAATCACAGAAATAAATACAAAAGAATACCACAATACTTCTTCCATAATTCGGAATATTACCTATTTAGACGATTTTCAAGGCATACAATTTGAGTATAAATACAACAATACCTTTCTTACACTCCAAACAAAGTTAATTGCCAATCATATTATTTCTTCACTGTATTTTTGCTTACCCATATCAGAAGAATTACAGCTTTCAAATGAAGATATTATTACTGGCGTCCATAATATTCCACAAATACCTCATAGACTAGAAATCATAAAAAATACACAAACAGGGGTAACAATAATTGATGATAGTTACAATGGAAATTTTGATGGATTTGTTTCTGGACTCAAAACACTTGCACGAGCAAAAGGGAGAAAAATTGTCTTAACTCCAGGATTAGTAGAATTAGGAGAAGAAGCACAAAAAATACATGAAACCGTAGCACAATTATATCCCCAATATATCGATGTTTTACTCCTTATTCTTAATTCCAACACGCAATATATACGAGATTATGTACAGAATAATACAGCATTAAAAGTTATTTCATATGAGAATGTAAATATGGCTCATGCTGATCTTGCAAATATTCTCAAAAAAGGTGATACTATACTATTCCAAAACGATTTATCTGATAACTATTAACAACAATTCCCTACGCTTTCTTATCTCTATATTTTATGAAAAAAATTATTTTTTTTGGAACTCCCGAACACTCTGCTCGTGTATTATCATATTTTTTAAACGAATGGAGTCATGAAATCGAAGTCGTTGGAGTTGTTACGAACCCCGATAAACCTGTTGGACGAAAAAAAATACTCACACCATCTCCAGTAAAACAAATTGCTCAATCTCATAATATTCCTGTTTTTACTCCGAACAAATTTGATGAAAATATCAATACTGATTTACAACTCCTCTGTGCTGATTTTTTTATTATTGTTGCATACGGAACACTTATTCCACAAAGTACAATCGATATACCGCAATACGGAACATTTAATTTACATTTTTCACTCTTACCAAAATATCGAGGTGCTTCACCTATTCAATCAGCACTTTTAGCAAATGATCAAGAATCTGGAATTTCTATTTTTAAACTTGTAAAAGAAATGGATGCTGGAGATATTTATATTCAAGAAAAATATACCTTACGAAAAATACTTGAAACAGGAAAATATTCACAATATAACAAAACACATTTAGAAGTATTTGATGATATGATTGAAATAGGAAAAAAAAAATTATACGAACTTATTACACAATTTCATCGTTTTTCTCCTCATCCACAAAATGAAAAACATGCGAGTTTTTGTGGGAAATTCCAAAAATCTGATGGAGAAGTACATCTCAAAACAATATCAAAAACAGAGCTATCAACAAAATATAATGCATTTTTTCTATGGCCTGGAATATTTTTCTTTAATAAAGAAAAGCAACGAATAAAACTGAAAGAACTTCGTTTTGAAATTTCTCCTGATATACATGCAC
>JALUEA010000034.1 GCA_027053135.1 Candidatus Altimarinota bacterium | reverse complement strand
AAATACTTCTGAATCAAAAAAATAAGGACTCTTATAACGATACTCATTATAAAAAATATCTTTATCATGAGATGTAAGAACTGGAGGAAGTTGATATAAATCTCCAATAAGTATTATTTGAACACCACCAAATGGTTCAGTACTTTTTCGAACATTCCGCAAAAAAATATCCATTGCATCCATTAAATCAGCACGAACCATTGATATTTCATCTATAATCAGTGTTTCTATCCGTTTATATAATGAGGGATTTTTTGGTTCTTTTCCTTTTAATGCTTCTGGTAGTTCATATCCAGGTTTTAAACCAAAAAATGCATGTAATGTTTCTCCTTCTATATTCACAACTGACACTCCTGTTGGAGCTAATACTACTATTTTTTTTTCTGAAGTACGCCGAAAAAAATCGAGTAATGTCGATTTCCCGGTCCCTGCTTTTCCCGTAAGGAAAATATGCTTCGATGATGTATTCATCAAATCTAAAACAGATTGTGCCTGCAAAGAAAAATCTGATTTTTCCATTTATACAGAATCAGAATTCCCTCTTTCTTTATTTCCCGTATAATGTTCTGGAGGATTCAATACCAATTCATTTAATTCATTGATAATATCTATCAATTCCCCTTCTGAAAATCCGTGTCCTAAAATACCCTGTTCCAATGTTTCAAAATCACTAATATGGCATCCTACACAATGCACTCCATAATCCATAAATATTTCAATAGCAAATGGATATTCTCGAATAATATCTCCAATAATACTCTTTCGCGTAATTATATGTGGTGTTTCATCAGAGGCATTTATAACTGGAGAATTTTCATATTTCGAATTATCAGCCATGTTTTATAATAAAAATTATCTTTTGTTTTTGTCTAAAGTATAGTAGAATAAAATGATATTTAACAGATAAAATATGGTTATATTGACAAATCCAGAACTTCTCACCGCAATACAAAACTCATATTCACTCCAACAATTTTTATCACCACATCAAATAAAAACTTTTATCAAAAAATCGTTTGAATTAAGCCAAGAAAAACAAGAAAAATTATTACAAAAACTAAAGGAAGAAGAAAAAGAAATACAACAAACTACAATAGACAATGCAGAAAAACTCAAAAACTATAACTCAAAAATAAAAACTATAATCCAACAATGGAAACAAGAAGAAAATAAAAAACAAAGAGAGCGTGATAATGTATATATAGAACATCTTTTACAAGAATTATAAATACTGCAAAACAATGA
>JALUEA010000033.1 GCA_027053135.1 Candidatus Altimarinota bacterium | reverse complement strand
CAATTAGTGTTGGTAGAAAAGATACAGTTATTTCATATTGATTCATTTCGAATTTTTTTGGCACGAGAAATTAGTCCAAAAACAAAAAAAAATTTGAGTATAAAAACACAAGGATATTATTTGATTGCGCTTAGAGCATTTTTAAAGTTTTTACAAACACGAGATATAGAAAGTGTATCGGCAGAAAAAATAGAAGTTCCAAAAGCAGAAGAAAGACATGTTTCTTTTTTATTAAAAGAAGAAATAGAAAAAATGTTATATCATGCGAAACAGACTCCAAAAACTGGTATTCGAGATGCTGCGATTATTATTACTTTATTTTCTACAGGGTTGCGTGTATCAGAGTTATGTAATGTGAATTATGAAGATATAAATATAGATACTGGAGAGTTTTACGTTAAAGGAAAAGGATCAAAATATAGAGTTGTGTTTTTGAATGATGAAGCGAAAAAGTATTTATATGAATATAAA
Source organism: Candidatus Altimarinota bacterium (assembly GCA_027053135.1). Lineage (GTDB taxonomy): Bacteria > Patescibacteriota > Gracilibacteria > CAIRYL01 > CAIRYL01 > SZUA-1403. The sequence continues at coordinate 779 of JALUEA010000033.1, read as the reverse complement.
AAAGTACGAGATAGACAATTGGATTTGTCATCTTTGCATGATAAACCACCGAAAAATACACCATTTTTTGCATCTCTTAGAGGAATGGGAACTCGATTAGATAGAGGAGTAATTTCAAAAGGGATACAAACAGCTGCGGTATGTGCTGGTATTGTAAAAAAAGTAACACCACATGTATTACGCCATTCATTCGCGACATATCTTTTGCAGAATGGTGCAGATTTGCGTTCAGTACAGTTATTATTAGGGCATGCAAATGTTTCTACAACACAAATTTATACTCATTTTACTGATTTTCAGTTAAAGGAAGTGCATAAAAAATTTTTAAAATAAATTGATTACTGAATATGAAAAAAAAGGTTCTTACGCAGAGGCAGAGAGGTGATATTGGAGAAAATCAAGCAGTTGAATTTTTAGAAAAGTTAGGATATAGAATTCTTCAGCAAAATTTTTATATTCGAGGAGGAGAAATAGATATTATTGCAAAAGATGGTGATGTATTGGTATTCGTAGAGGTAAAAACACGGTATAACAGATCATTTGGAACTCCAGAAGAGAGTATTTCACGGAAAAAAATACAGTGTATTCAACGGTCTATTGTATTATATTTACATCAAAAACAATTATCAGAATTTGATATTGATTTTCGAATAGATGTTATTGCAATTAATCGGAAAGATAATGGAACAAATACGGTATCAGAAATCCGTCATTATAAGGATGCTTTTACTTTTGATGATTTTTTGTAAGTATATTAGTCGTGGTGTATGGTTATATGA
>JALUEA010000032.1:8877-16910 GCA_027053135.1 Candidatus Altimarinota bacterium | reverse complement strand
ATACTCTTTGGGTAAATTTTTCAGGATTCATAATTATAATATTTAAAGTGTATATATTTGTGTCCAAATGTATCTTCTCATAATTAGCAATCGTATGTCAAGAGTGCTAATATTAAAAATATGATATACTTTCTTGTATAGGAGAAAATTTTAAAAGGAAAAGATATGAAAATATATTGTTTTTTGGGAAATATAGGGAAAGAGTACGAAAAGACACGTCATAATGTTGGGTTTTTATGTGGAGATTTTTTACATCATTGTTTTGGATTTTCTGAGTGGAAAGTAGAAAAAAAATTTTTTGGAGCAGTTTCAGAAGGAGTTATAAATGGTGAAAAAACTATTTTTTTAAAACCACATACCTTTATGAATCAGAGTGGGAAAAGTCTTTTGGCATTATATCAATTTTATAAAACGAATATTTCTGATCTTTGTATTGTTTATGATGATAAAGATATGGTATTAGGGAAGATTCGGTATCGCCCAAGAGGATCAAGTGGAGGACAAAATGGAATGAAGCATATTATTTCTGTCTTTGGAACAGATGAAATTTCTCGTATAAAAATTGGTGTAGGAAATGAAAAACAAGCGTATTTTACGAATACGGCAGATTTCGTTTTATCACGCTTTTCAAGTGATGAATTGTCTTTTTTAGAAACAGATATTTTTCCAAAGGTAAAAGAACGAGTTCTCCAATAAATGGAAGAACTCTTTTTTTTGTTATATATTGTTATTCTTGTTCTTGTTGTTTCTGTTTTGGTTGAGTATTTGTTCATCTATTTGTTCATCGGTTTTTGTTGTATTTTCTGTAGTATCTCCTATAGTGCGTATTGTTTCTTTGGTAGATTGCGCTCCTTGTTTTATTGTATTTGGTATAGAATTAATGGAATTATTGAGTGCTGTTATTGTTTCTCGTGCAGTGCGAGCACGCATCACATCTGCCATTGAGTATCCATGTTTTATTTCATTTGTTCCGACTTCTTTATAGGTAAGAGTATTGATTGTTTCAGGATAATAGAATTCATCAGCTATAGATTTGTATCCCATTGTTGCATTTCCTTGTCCATTTCCTGCTGTAGGATCGAGTTGTAGTGAGATATGGCGAAAATAGAGATCTAAGAACGAATAGACTTTTTGTGCGGCTTCTTCTTTTGTATGCATTTTCCCAATAGCTCCTTCATCTTCATAAATTGTTGAGATAAAATGTTCTATTCCACTTGGTAATCCTATAGAATATATATTTTTCGTACTTGATCGAGTTGTATTTTCTTGTAATGCTTTGCATGAAGTATACCAGTCTAATGTTTCTTTGACATTTCCGTTACTTAATACAATTCCTGCTCGTTCAAATTCTTTTGAGTTTATTTCTTTATTCTCATCTCCATTCTCAATTTTTTTCATTTCAGATAATGCAATACTTGAGGGACTGAATGCTATGTTTTTATTTTTTCCTGTTATGAGTTCTTTTCCTTTTTCAAACAGATTTACATCAAACATATCATCTGTTATAGAGTTGAGTACGGTAAGACCTCCTCCCCATAGCAATCCGGTTTTTAGTGTTGAGAGAAGGAATGAACCGTTTTCTCCAGAAGTATCTTTCATCATAATGTATGCAAGTGCTCCTATGAGTCCTACATATCGCATATCACCACTTAATGCACTATCAAAAATATAAGAAACAGTATCAGAGAGAGGTTCACTTGTATCATTTACACTTTTTATTGCAGATGTAATGGCGGCTCGTGTTGTTTGTATTCCAATTTTTTGTTCTATGTTTTGTTCTTCTTGGAATTCTGATTTGAGTGTTTCTACAAAAACCAGAAGATCTGGGGTCGTGTTTGTCCAACTTTTATTGAGAATATGTTTATAGAGTATTTTTTTATCTTGCGATATTGGTAATTCATTAAGTTTTGCATCGATATCATCTGATGGAGCAATACGTAAACTTTCTTGTAATAATATTGATAAATAATTTTTCATTTGTTCTGAATTATTTACCGTATGTGTTTTTTGATCAACCCATAATGAGAGATCTAATACTTGACCATTTGTTTTGAGAGATTGTTGTAAATTATATTCTTCTGGTGTTGTTTTTTGGGTATTTAATTTTTTGTATTGTTGGTATGCTAACACAACATTAAATCCCCAGTTTTTTTGAAACGCCTGCCGACTATTTGCTTCGGTTAATGCAAGTGGATTATCAGCATTTAATCGTGCGGTATTTCCCGCTAAGTCTTTATCGTTCCAAAATTGAGCAGAATATAATAATTTCTTTTCTATTTCAGAAAATTCAGGATGTTCGTCTAAATAGAGACGAAGTGTTTGTAATGCTTCGGTATCATTTTCTGAATATATAACTTTTGCGACGTGTTCATAAAATGCTTCAATATTTTTATTGGTATGTGTAAGTTGTAGTAATACCGCATGAAGTGCTTGAGGTGAAATATCTCCGCGATATGCGCTTGCCACTAATACTGCTTTTACATCTGGATTTTGTGGTTGAGGTGTTCCTGTAAACATTTTTTCGTTTATCCATGCATGGTATTTTCTTAAATCAATAAGGGTTTTTGACATATTTTTAACCTTGGTCCCTACTATTTTCCCTTCTTGCCAAATATTTTCAAAAATATCATTATATACCGAAGCACTTTGGTCTAATGGAGCAACTCTTTCGTATATATCGTCATACAATTCCTTCTCTTGTTCTAAATACGGAAGATCGTGTTCAAGTTGAGTAATGGTCTTGGTATCTACGGGATATTGTGTTTTAAGATCTTCTATTTGTTTTTTTGTTTGGACGATTTTTTGGAGAATATCTTCTCTTTTTTCTTCTATTCCTTGAATATTTTTACTATTTTCTATTTGATTTAATATACGTTTTTCTGTTTTTTTGTTGTGTATTTCAAGCATGGTTTTTAATACTTCTCTGTATGTGTTGAGTGCTTCATATTCATTATCAGAGATCTTTTCCCATACGGGAGGATTGATACTTTTTTGTATTTTATTGGTGCTTAAAAGAATATCGAGACTTTTTAATTCAGAGATAATTGTTTGTTTCTTCTGTATGACAAAAGGATGGAAGTCTGTTGTTGTATCGCTGTTTATTTTTGTATGTAAAAATTGAAAAAAGTTTGGGATTTTTTGTTGTATGTTTGGGAGTGTTTGTAATTTCTTTGCATCTTCAATAACTATTTTTGATGTGTTTAGAAAGGTATATTGAAGATGTTGCATTTTTCCTTGTAATTCTTGTATATGAGAAGGATATTCTCGGTTAAAAGAGGTAATAGAAGAAAGGACTGATTTTTCAATATCGTGTCTCGGTGTGTTTTGTTTATATTCTAAAAACGTTGTATTTCGAATACGACTAACAGGAACTCCATCAGTATGATGTAGAGCTTTAAAGACTCCTCTTGTATTTTTTTTTGTATTGTTTCCAAGCCATGTATCTTGGAGGTTATCGAAACTGATTCCTGTACCTTCTTCTTTGGAGAAGTCTTCTGATAACATATTTATAAAGTGTCGGTATTCAGGATCCCTTCGACTATCCCCAAGTGTATTAAGTGTTTCGTATAATTCTTTTGTACTTTCACTGTGGGAGATTGTATCGATAATATTGGCGTTCGTGTGAATAGTGTCAGGATCTGGTTTGATGTTGTTGTCAGAAATAGGAATAATATCAGGAGATTGTGTTGTATGTGAGAGGTCTTGTAATTTATGTGTAATGCTTTCATTAATGTTTTTTGATAACCGATCTAAACGATTACTCCTGTTGTTATCTTGTTCTCTATTCTCTTCAAGAGAAGGTGTTTCAGGTATTTTAAAAATGCTTTTCTTTTCCTTAAAAAGTGTCGAATTATAATGCCTATTATATAAATATATATTCTGCATGAATATTTTGTGTGTAATATATCGGTATATTATACACAAAATCGTGTTTTATATCTAGTTGAATTTTATTATTTTACGGTAACACTTTTCGCTAAATTTCGTGGCATATCTGGGTCAAGTCCGCGAAGTGTTGCGAGATAATACGATAAAATTTGTATTGGTAAAACCGATGCGATAGAAATAGCGGTTCCTGCAGATGGGATTTTTAACCATTGATCAAATATCATATGGTTTTCTGAAGCAACTCCAATAATTTTTGCTCCTCGTGATTTTAATTCAATTGCATTAGAGATAGTTTCATTATCACAACCAAGAACGATACATGGTGAGTTTTTTTCAATAAGAGCAATGGGGCCGTGTTTCATTTCTCCTGCAGCAAATCCTTGTGCATGAATATAAGAAACTTCCATAATTTTTATTGCAGATTCTAACGCTATTGGGTATAACGAATTTCTTCCGATAATAAAAATATTATTGGAATCTTTGAGTGTTTCTGCAACTGATTTTATATATTTTTCGTATCGTGGATTGAGTAAATCGTTTACATTTGACGCTAAATCTTGGAGAACTAATCGTCCCGCGTTGAGTCGGTTATTATCAGCGTATGCTAAAAGTAAGAGGAGAGCCATTTGTGATGTTGTTGCTTTTGTAGATGCAACTGCTTTTTCTTTTCCAGCGTGAATAGATAAATGATTATCGGAAATTCGTGCAATAGAAGAACTTTCAACATTGGTAATAGAAAGAATTTTAGCACCCCGTTTTTTTCCAAACTCTAATACTTCTAAAATATCAGCTGTTTCTCCGCTTTGTGATACAGCAAAGAGAATAGTTTTTTTATTGATGAATCGTTCAAATGCAGGCATTTCAGATGCAGGAACAACATTTATTTTTCTTCCAGCAATATATGAGAAGTAGTATTCTGCAGCAATACATACTTTATGTGCTGTTCCACATGCAATCATATAGACTCCATTTCCCGATTGAAGATCTGATATAAAGTTTTTGATTTCTTGGTCCGTATGATTTATTGCAGCTGTTAATGATTGTTTTTGATCAAAAATTTCTTTTATCATAAAATGATTGTATTCTCCTTTATCTGCAATTTCTTCTTTCCACGAAACTTCAATATTTCGTTTTTCTTTTTCTTTTCCAGAGTCTAAATCATAAAAAGTCACATGGTCATTATGAATAATTGCCATTTCATCATCATCAATGTAGTTAACAATATTCGTATATTCTAAAAAGGCAGGAATATCTGACGCAACAAATGTGGTATGTGCATATTGGTCTTTTCCTCGTCCAATAATGAGTGGCGATCCTCGTCGTGCTACAAAAATTTCGTTATATCCTTCTACCATTACAATGATAGAGAATCGTCCAATAATCATTTGAGCAACATTTTGAATTGCTGATTTTATATTATGTGATAAATCAAGTTGTTCTTGTATTAAGTGTGCTATTACTTCTGAATCGGTATTTGATACGAATACTTCGCCTTTTTCTAAAAGTCGTTCTTTTTCTGTTAAATAATTTTCAAAAATACCATTATGAACTAAAATAACACTTTTGTATTTATGAGGATGGGAATTTTCTTTTGTAACTCCTCCATGCGTTGCCCATCGTGAATGACCAATAGCTTTCGTATCAGGAGGGAAATGAGAAGTAGATTCTGATATTTTTCCTACTTGTTTAATAATGGTATCTGAAGTCGCAACTCCCCACGAATCATATCCTCTATATTCTAATTTCTTTAAGCCTTCTATAACTTTTTCTCCAGCATTTTGTATATCTGAACTTGAGATGGCAAATACTCCACACATATTGTATCGGGGTAAAAAATTATTGTTCTAATAGTTGTATTGCTTTTTCTAGTTGGGGGTCATATTTATTTTGAAATTCTTGATCTGTCATTTTACTTTTATCCCATGTGACTGTTTCGTCTGGAATAATAGGGTGATCGTTTGTGAGGTTTTTTTCATGAGGAGTAAGCCATTTTGCAATAGTGATTTTTACAAATTCGTTATTTGAAAATCCTAATGGGAAAATTTGTTGGACAACTCCTTTTCCAAATGTTTTTTCTCCTACAACTGTTGCTCGTTTATGCTCTGTAAGAGCTGATGTAAAGATTTCTGAAGCACTTGCAGTTCCTTTGTTTACGAGAATGATAAGAGGAGTATTTATATCTTTTTGTACCCCTGAGAAGATTGATAGTTTTTGTGATCGAAGGATACTTTCAATTCCTTTATTTGTTTGAATTTTTACAATAATATCATTTTCTGGTAAAAAATATGATGCAAGGTTTACTGCTCCGTCTAATAATCCTCCAGCATTGTATCGTAAATCAATAATAATTCCTGTAACAGGATTTTGTGATTTGTGTGTATAGAATTCTTTGTACACTTTTGAGAATTCATCTTCTAGGGTATTTCCAAATTGAGAAATATTAAAATACGCAATATCTTTCTTTTTTCCAATCAGTTTGAAGGTTACATTTTCAACATGGATATTTGATCGTGTAATAGAAATATTTTTTTCTTCTCCGTTTCGGAGAATTGTTAATGTTACTTTTGTTCCTTTTTTCCCTCGAATCCGTAAAATAGTTTCCCAAATGGTTTCGTTAATAACAGGTTTATCGTCAACTTTTATAATAATATCTCCAGGTAATAGGCCTGCTTGTGCAGCAGGTCGTTGTTTTAGGACTTCCGTAATATATAAATTCTTTTTTCTTTTTTCTAAGACTGCTCCAATTCCTTCGAAATCTCCTTGCATTTCTTTTTTAAATTCATCACTTTGTTTTTCATTAAAATAATCAGTGTATGGGTCTTCAACGGAATATAATATTCCTCGAATAAGCCATTCTTCAATTTTTTCATCAGTAATATCTTCTGGTTTATAGTAATTTTTGGTGAGTAATGAATAGACTTTTTGGAGTTTGTCGGAATGTAACAGTGAGTCAATCTTTGTTGTAGTATTTGTATATGCAGGGTTTATTGTTGGAGTTGGGGTATGTGTTTTTGGAGATGGTGATACATCTGGCATCGCATCATTGTTTTCGTATACTGGACGAATTGTTGTATCGAGATCGGGAGTATTATAATGGATAAAATATCCAAGAGCGATACTTCCGAATACTCCCGTGATGATTCCAAATATAAATTTCATTGTATTGTATAAAGTATAATTTTTATGCGATTTTTTTTACTTCTAATATTTTTTGTTGATCACATCGTAACACATTTAAACAGTTTTTGTGATGAATTACAAAGTCTCTTGTACTAGACGCATATGCAACCAGGTTTTTTTTCTCTTCTGGATGACAACATTTCGCGAAATGATATATCATGTTTTTTTCACCACCTATTAAAAAAGTATTAGGAGAAGGAGTATTGTGTGTTGTGTTTTTATGAACATGTTTTGAGAGAATTGGTTTTGTTGCTTCTGTTTTTTGGAGGAATGTATTGTTTTTTGTTGCAATATTTTCTCCTATAGAAAGAAAATATGATTTTATTTTGTGTCGTACACTTTTGGAAACGGCAATCGAGAGCCATTCTTTTTTTGGGTATTTGTTTTTATCGGTAAGAATTTCAATCATATCTCCTTCTTGGATTGTATAGTTTAATGGAGTAATTTTATCGTTTACAATTGCACCTTTACAATGAGTTCCAATATCAGTATGAATCGTATACGCAAAGTCTATTGGAGTGGCACCAAGTGGAAGTTCTTTTACTTCACCAGTAGGGGTTAATGCATATATTTTTTTTGGTAATGATTGTTTTAATGCAGTAAACTCTTTATTTTTTGAATGCGATGTATGAGGAGAAGAAATGTGTTGTATGTGATTATCGTGTAAAGAAATACCTTTATATGACCAATGGGATGCTGTGCCAATTTCTGCATTGTGATCCATTTTTTGTGTTCGAATTTGTATTTCTACAAAATCATCATCAAATGCAATTATGGTATGAATACTTTGATACCCATTGAGTTTTGGTTTTGCAATATAATCGGAAAAATGTTCTTCTTGATGTGGAAAGTGTGTATGGAGAATGCTTAATACTTTATAGCATTCTTCTACAGAATCGGTAATAATTCGAATGGCAAATATATCATGAACATCATCTATAGAATTATAATCTTTTGTTTTTATT
>JALUEA010000032.1:0-8867 GCA_027053135.1 Candidatus Altimarinota bacterium | reverse complement strand
GAATAGATTCCTTTTTTTTTTTTTTTTTTTTTTGAGTGCTTAATATTTTTTTTATTTAAGTGTGTTGTAATTGTATGGGTAATATGTTGTATTTTTTCAGTGAATTGAGGATATAAATGAGTATCATAGAGTTTTTGTTGTATTTTGTGTTGGATGAAGTCGTATTCTTTTTTATTGCTTACTTCAAAATATAAATCTTCCGCAATTGTTTTTAATGGATATAACCCAAGATACGAAAGAAGTGGAATACTAATAAAAAAGACAGAATTGATAATTCGTTTGTTTTGTTGTTCAGAGAAAAAGGTAGGATTTTTTTTGATAAAATACAATTTTCCTATTTGTTGTGCTAAACGAATATAGAGCACTCGAATATCACTAATTTTTGAGAGTAAGTATCGTCGAATAATACTTGCATTTTTAGGAGATTGGTATTGTATCGTTGAAATATGTTTTAATTCTTGCGATAAAGAGAGTGCATCGTTGCATAGGAGTGTACTACGAATAGTATCATTTATATTTTCTTCTTCGATTTCTATGAATACACATGCAAGAAGTGTTGGAATATCTGGTTCAAGTTTTAATAAGAGAAACAGAATATATATTCGTATTTCAAAGAATTGTGGAGAGTGGGTATATGTAAATTCAAGTACTGATGTGAGTAATTTTTTTTGTTTTTCTGAAATGCTTGGATTATATTGAAATATTCTTTCTTGCAATGTCTGAGAAAGGGAGGAGGGGGTGTACTGTTTTATGTTCTCAAGTTCTATCATTGTGTTGTATAAATCTTTGTAATTGTTGTGCGGTTATTTTGTTTTCATAAAAGGCTTTTCCAAAAATAATTCCCGTAATACCAGTGTCTTTTACTGCTTGTATATCGGAAAGAGTGGCAATACCTCCAGATCCAATAATGTTTATATGAGGAAATTTGGTATGAAGTTCTTGAAAAATTTTTGTTGCAGATCCTTGTAGTGTCCCATCGGTGGAAATATCGGTGTATTGTATAGTCGTAACTCCTTGTTGTTCGAGTTGAGTGATAAATTCAATATCAGACACTGTTGATTCTGTTTTCCATCCATGTGTGGCAACTTTTCTGTTTTTACAATCTACTCCAACAACAATTTTATCAGCTCCATAGCGTATAAGTGCTTTTGTTAAAAAGTCTTGGTCTTTAAATGCAGCGGTCCCAAGTATACATCGTGATACTCCTATTGAAAATAATTGTTCTAGGTCATGAAGATTTCGAATACCTCCTCCTACTTCAATTTGTACGGTGTTTCCCTTATTTTGTATAATTTCTTGAATAGCATCTGTATTAACTGGTTGTCCTTGTTTTGCACCATCTAAGTCGACAATATGAATTCCATATGCAAATTTTGAAAATGTTTTTGATATATCTGCAAAATTTTGATCGTATTGTGTTTTTTTCGAATAATCACCTTGTAATAGTCGTACTGGTTTTCCATTTATAATATCTATAGCGGGCCATAATTGAAATGAGTTTTTTTTCATAGTAAATACAGGAAGAGGAGTATAGGGGGCTTAAATTGTTTGATATGGTTTTACTTTTCCATCGTATCGTTTTCCTAATAGCCATTGAAGTGTTCCACGAATAGCCATTCCATTTTCTACTTGATCAAGTATTCTTGCTTTGTCGTCAAGTGTTACAAGTGCAGAGTGCATATCAATATCTCGAATTACCGGTCCAGGATGCATTAAGATAGCATTTTTGTTGGCAAGTTCAAGTCGTTCTTTGGTAATACCAAATGTTTTTGAATACTCTCGGAGCGAAGGAATAAATCCACCACTTCCTCGTTCTTCTTGGACTCGAAGTGCATATACTACATCGGCACCTTGTAATGCTTTTTCTATATCAGTAAAAATTTCTACATTAAATACTGTTTCAACATTTTCTGGAACAAATGTAAGAGGACACGCTATGCGTAGTGTTCCCCCCATTTTTTTTATAATTCGTGCAACAGAACCAAATACTCGTGAATGCATAATATCTCCTACCATAGTAATAATTTTCCCTTCCAGTGTTCCATGATGGTCAATCATAGTTTTTACATCAAGAAGTGCTTGAGAAGGATGTTCATGCCATCCATCTCCAGCATTGATAATAGCAGAAGAAACATGTTTTTTGAGTTGTTGTGGAAGTCCTGAGTATTCACTTCGTATGATAATGACTTGTGCACCGTATGCAGAGAGAGTCATTGTTGTATCTTGATAACTTTCTCCTTTTTTGGTAGATGAAGAACTTCCTGAAATGTTTATAGTATCGGCTCCTAAATGTTTTCCAGCCATTTCGAAACTTGTTTTTGTTCGAGTAGAGTTTTCGTAAAATGCATTTACAATGGTTGCTCCTTTTAATAATCCTAGTTTTTTTGTTCCTGATTGTTTCATTTCTTCTGCAATTTCAAGAATCAAATCAATATCTTTACGAGTGAGATCATCAATAGAAACAACATCAAAGCAAGATAAATCTCTTTTATTTCGTATTTGTAATAATCGGTTTTCTTGTTCTTGTACTGATTCGTGAGGATATATAGAGTGTGTAGTCATAGAAAATGTATAAAATACAAAAGTATAAAGGAAATTTGTAATAGTATTACATGATTTTATGTTTTATGAAATATAAAAGTTTTTTTATATAGAAAAAATATGGTAATCTTTTTACATCTTTTTATGTTTTCATGAAAAAACTGGTGAATAAAAATCGTCGGGCATTTTATGATTATGAAATTGGTGATGTTTATGAAGCAGGAATATCATTACTTGGTTCAGAAATTAAAAGTATTCGACACGGTCATGTAACGTTAAAAGGAAGTTTTGTATCTATTCAAGGTGGAGAGGCATTTTGGAAAAATGGGTCGATTCAGCCATGGGAACATATGAATACTATTGCGGGATATGCAGAGCAACGAGATCGAAAGTTATTATTACATAAGAAAGAATTAAAAAAATTGGAGAAAGCGATGGAAGAAAAGGGGTTTACGATTATCCCTCTTGCATTGTTTTTAGTTGGGGGATATGCAAAATTGGAAATTGCTGTAGCAAAAGGAAAAAAACAATACGATAAACGACACGCATTAAAGGTAAAAGATATATATAGAAGAGAGATGGCGAGCGCCGTGAGGCTATAATATAATAAAAATTTAATGCTTTTTTTGAGCATTTGATCACCATTTGATCATAGGGGAAAATTTATTTTATTATAGTTTTTTAATTTGAGATATATGTCTAATATTGTAAATACAGGGACGATAGGGAAATGTGCAAATTTTATGGTAGGTCCTGCTCAATTATATACAGGTGTGGAGGAGTTTTATTCGCAGATATTACAAAATGGAATTGGATCTATTTCTCATAGAAGTCAGCAATTTACAGAGATTTCAAAGGAGGGATTAGAATATGCACGACAGTTTTTTGCTATTCCAGATGATTATACAATATATTATACCTATAGTGCGACAGAGTCGATGGAATTGGTGGTTCGTGGACTTGTAAAAGAGAAATCTGTTCATATTGTAAATGGGAATTTTGGAAATGTTTGGTATAAAACGGCCGTTCATAATGGACGAAAAACGAAAAAATTTGAGAATACAATCCCTTTTTCATATGGATCTGAAAATACACGAGTTGATTTATCAGTTGTAGTACAGGAATTTGAAGGAGGAAACTTGGGAGATATGATTTGCATTACGGGAAGTGAAACGGCTTCTGGTATTGGGTACTCTCCAAAAGAAATTTCAGAATTTTCTCGGAGTATTACAAATGTTTCAGAAAATACGCTTTTAGCGGTAGATATTACATCGAGTATGGGTGCGATTGATTATGATTTCTCATCAGCAGATGTATGGTTGTTTTCTGTTCAGAAAGCACTGGGTCTTCCTGCAGGTCTTGGTTTTTTAATTTGTTCTCCTCGGGCGCAAAGGCGGGCGCAAGAAATAGAAGAGGAGCGAGTATTAGTACAGAAAGATTTTGGAAATCATCATGCTATTTCCGTACTTGAGAAAAAAATGCATGAAAAATACCAAACTCCAACAACTCCAAATGTTTTAGCAATTGCTGGATTTGGGTATGTGTGTAAAAAATTATTAGAAGATTTTGGAAGTATTCAACAGTTGTCACAGTATACAGATGAAAAAGCGGATATATATTATTCTTTTTTTGAATCAGAACAGAATACTTCAGATTTTGTTCCTGCGATAGAAGATACACAGGCACGAACAAAAACGGTTATTGTTCTACGGTTAAAAAATGCTGAGACATTATCAGAACAAGAGAGAGAACAAAAAATGAACGCACAAATAAAACGGTTACGTGATGCTGGATACTCTGTTGCAAGTGGATATGGAAAACTGAAAACAACACAACTGCGACTTGCGAATTTTCCAGTGCATACAAAGCACGATATAGAGAAATTATTGTATTGTTTTTCGTAAATATTTTTTTTGAAATGAATGATCGTGTTATTGCTCAGTATTTGAAATGCTTTGAAACCAAGAAAAAAATGTTTCTTGGTTTTTTTTGTCCATGAGTTCTACTTTAAAATTATGTGTTTTGTTTTTATCGGCAATTAATGGGAAAAGGGTGTATTGTATTTGTTTTTTATAACATGTTATTTTGGTATCTGTACAGAGAAATGTAATACCAAGTCCAAGCCGTGTTCGAACGGATGGTTTCCATACTTGATCAAAAACAAAGTTTCCTAGGGAATAAAAAATATACTTCTTTTTATATATTTCCATTGGTTCAATGACATGTGGATGATGGCCAATAACAATGTCTGCTCCAGCATCGATAAATGTATGAGCTTTTCGTTGTATACGAGGATGAATTTTTTGAAGGTATTCATCGCCCCAATGCGCATATACGATAATAAAATCTGCTAATGTATGGTGTTTAATTCTTTTTATTTCCTCTGTAATAGGTTTTGTATTTCCAGAAAAGAGTTCATGGTATCCGATAAATGCGATTTTTATTCCTCGTACTTCTTGTATTGTTGAGATGTTTCCTGTTGTTGTGTTGTTATACGGTGTTCCAAATGTGGCAATATTATATTGCGCTAAAAATTTTTTAGTATTAAGAAATCCTTTTTTCCCAAAATTAAAAGAATGATTATTCGCAAGATTGGCAATATTTATTCCATATTCGTGCATTTTTTTTGCCCATTTAGGATCAGAAGTAAATGCCATCATATTGTCGTGTGCTTTATAGGGGGTATTGTTTGTCATTGCTCCTTCAAAATTTATAACAGTAAAATCAGATCCTGTCATAAAGCGTTTCATTCTCCAGTTGAGAATACTCTCCCATCCTTTTTGATTAAGTTGTTGTCGAATATATCGGTCTAACATCATGTCGCCAAAAAAGAGAGCTGTTATTTTGTGTGTTGTTTGAGGTGTATTGTTTTTTGTAAAAAATCCTGTGATATAACTTGTAGTGTCTGGTTGGTATTTTTGGTGTGTTATTTGTGCAGAGTTTGAATGATGTGTAAGAGTAAAATGTGTTTGATTCCAGTATTTTGCTAAACGAAATAACACAAGGAGGCTTGGTCGTGAATCAGTGTCGATATGAGGAAGAGTATTTTCATCTTGTGTTTGAAGAGCTTGAAGGGTGGTTGTGTCATGAAATTGTGCTATTTGTGGAAAGAGGTCATGGGACATATCCATTGAGATAATCACCAGTGTATCTTTTGTAGAAAAATGTTTATATATGTTTTCTGCTAAATGTTTTGATTCTTCTGTACTTGTTTTGTCGTCGAGAATAATAGGAAAAATGTGAATTGGATGTGATGTATTTTCTAAGAAATATTTATGAATGAATCCTACTATTCCTGTAATTCCATGTTCATTTTTCATGACGGTATTATCGATATTTATACCGAATGTATTCTGTTGTGTATTGGATGTTATTGTATCGAGAAATCCATATGGTGTTTTAAATGGAAGATTCGAAGAAAGAATATGGTATTTCCCTTGATGAAAATGATTTGGAGAAAGAAGAATAATGTTTTGTATTGTTTCTTTTTGTTGTGGTGAAATTTGTCGTAATGTATCGGCAATAAAATGTGGTGCCAGTAAATGATGGTTTACTATAAGAATATTTGTTTGGTGAGGTGGTGCATTTTGTATTGGAAATTTTTTTTCTGTAACAGAAAATGCTTTTTCATAAAAACTTTTTTCTAAAATTTTTGTAGGGATATACTGTTTATAATTTTTTTTTTGAATATCTGTTTTTGTTGTTTGGTATTGTTGCGTGTTTTCTGTTGTTTGTGGTGTATTTTGAGATGTTTTTTTGTGGTGTATAATTTCAGGAGAAAAACATCCAGAAAAGAAAAGGAATAGGATACACAGAGAAGAGCAAAAGAGTTTTTTCATGAAAACAAAAAAGAAAAAAGAAAGAGAATTGTAGATAAAAAAAGTATAGCATTGTTCTGTGTATCTTTGCACAATATTATTTTAGGTAGAGTTGGTCGTGTGTTCCAATATCTATAAGGGTAATGGTTTTGTCTTGTTCGGAGTATTGCCAAAGAATTCTGTAATCATTGGTTACATCAGCAGAAAAGTATTCAAGTTTTGTTTTTTTTGAAGTTACTTTATGTGGATGTAGAATTTTATTATTTGGATCTTGCATAAGTATTGTTAGGGTATTATTTATACTTGTTTGAAGTTCTGTATTACTTTTCGCTTTTTTAAGAATTTTTTTTAAAGAATTTTTATAGAGTTGGCTTGGAAAAAGAGAAAAAGTTTGTATTTTCTCAAAATTTGTAATATTTGTTTTATGTTGTAAAAATGTATTGTCAACAATAACTTCTGCGTTGTATTGTGCCATTCCTCCGTTTATAAGTTTTTTCAAAAGGGCGTATCTATGCTTAATTTCTGTACTATTGATTTTTTTTTCAAATAAGGTGTTGATGTATGAAACATCAAATTGTTGTTCGGGAGTAGGGTTTTGTTTTATTATCCGGGTAATATCGCGGTATCGTACTTCTGCTTTTTTTAGAGATATATTCCCCATTTCATGTGCTAATGAAGATAGGTATGAGTATTTTGTTTCTGCTTCTTTTAGAGTCATTCCTTTTTTTTGAAATTTTGCGATGAATGTGTATCGTGTTTTTGCTTCTTTTGGTGTTATATGGGGATTTTTTGTAATGAGCTGATGAATGTACTCTTGTTCTGCGTGTGCTTTTTGTTGTTTTGTGTTTTTTGCTGTTTTGGGTGATTCTGTGTTTTTTTGTTTGGTTTGTGGTTGTATAACAGTAGGTTGAAAATGTATTTTTTGTTGCTGTTGATTTTTTTTCTTTTCTTTTTGTGTGTTTTTTGCTTCTATAATTTCTTTTGCTTTTTTTTCTGCATCAATAAGAGAAATTTTGTTTTTTGTTATAATTTTGCGTATTAAAGTATAGAGATTTTCTATGAGTTGTGGTGAAAATTCAGGATATGTATTGCGAAGTTTGGTGATATACTCTTCTTTTTTTGTTTGTATTTCTTTTTGTTCTTCGGCTCTTTTTTCTTCTTGTTTAATATGTTTAATTTTACTAAAAGAGAGAATTTTTTCTTTTTGTATTCTGTCTTGTAAGGACGGTTTTCTTTTTTGTATATGTTTTTGTTGTAAGAGTTCTTTGTGGAGTACGGTATAGAGTTCTGTTATAAATGGGTTGGTATGAATTCCTTTAATATGATTCCATATATCAACAAATGGTTGTCTTGCAAGTCCTACAAAGTGTCCATATGGATCAAGATGAAAGACACTAAATCCTTCTAGGAGTATTTGTGGTGTAAGTATGTTATTGCGGAGTGTCGTGAAAGGATCATATGTATAGGTGTTTTCTTTTTGAGCAAAGGGGTTTGTATATGCTTGTGTTTTGCTTGTTTTGTTTGGTTTGTTTGGTTTTTGGAAACGGTGTGTTTGTAATGGAGAGTGTGTTGTAGGAGTTATAGGTGTTGCGTTTGTAATAATAAAAGATAAGAGATTTGGATCACTTTTATCGGTATTTATTATTTTTATGTCATATTTATATGTTGGTGTAGAGAGTTCGATAGTTGTATTCGCAAGCTTTTGTATTGTTGTATCGGAAAATTCCATGAGGCGGAGCCGTTTTTTAGCTGTGTCTTCTTTTGTTTCATGGGTATTTAAGAGAGTATTTTTTTTTAGGAGTGATTGAAGATTATTTGTATTTTGTACAACGTCTTGTATTGCTTTGTATTCTTCAGGTGTTTTTACCAGTATATCTACATCAAGGTCTTTTACACTGAGTATTATAAAACTAAGCAAAGTGTGTATTTTAAGTAGTTGTTTTTCGTGAGGTGAGTGATGTGGTTTTTGTTTAATTGTGGCAATAAGTCCACTAAATTGTGTAAAAAGAAGATCAATATTTTCTCGTGAGATAATACGTTTTTTAAATCCATATTGTAATAATGCCCATATATTTTCTTTGAGGTTTCTCGGAGGTTGATTACTTATTTGTATAATTGCATTTATAATGGTACTTATATTGGTAATTTTTTCTATATTAATAGAAAAAGATTGTGGAAGTACTCCTATTTCTGGAACATCTGTATAATTGTTTATAGGCTGGATTTTATTTGGTTGTGAAATATCGATTAAATGTTTTATTTTATTTTCTAAAAGATGAATAGCGATTACAGAAGATTTTTTTGAGTATTCATTGGAGGTTTTTATTTCTTCGAGGAGTGCTTGTAACTTTTGTATAGCGAAATTTTTTCGAAATTCTTCTTTTATTGCAGAGGAAGTGTTGCTTTCGTGAAGAATATTTTCTGCTTTGGTAAAAATAGAGAGAATATCTTTTTTTGTATCTTCGTCAAGATTACTATTGTTAATTTCAGCAATATATTGTTTTTGTT
>JALUEA010000031.1 GCA_027053135.1 Candidatus Altimarinota bacterium | reverse complement strand
AAAAAAGAACAAATAGTATGGGATAAAGAGTTTAAAAAAAAATTTTATACTTTTTTTATTTTATCATATTCTATTGTTTTTACGGTCCTGGAGCAGGACTAATTCTATAAATAATAGTCTTCTCTGTCCCATTTACTCCATTATTAGCATCTGTTTGAGTAGGATAAAATGTTCTTTCAGTTTTTCCCGCATTTGTTGAAGATGCATCTACCCGTACAAAATTCATCCATGCTGCTAAATTTGGGACAGAAGTGCTGGTGTATTCTGCTGTTTGTTCAAAAGTATCTAACACATTGCCCTCGGAATCAAACATTGCTGCTTTTTGATATGCTTGTGAAGGATTTTTTGTTCCATAAAAAGAAGGTGTCCTCCATTCAAAAGTTGATGATCCATCAACATCTCTTGGACTTCCATCAGTATCTATATAAGTTACACCATCAAAACTTCCATAAGAATCTGAAAAATTTGAAGGAAATAATGCTTTTACAACTCCTTTTGCAATGAATGCTTCTGTTGTTGTGTTTTCCAATGTTTTTCCATCTTCAGTTGTTAATTTTACATATACATCTGCATTTCCACCAGGATAATACCAATTAAAAGTTGCTGATGAAACATTTGCTGTTTGTGAATCTAAATGTGTTGGTAGAGTTCTATAAAAATCATTAGTAGGGTCTTCGTTCAAAACAGCATTAACTAAATTAACCATTGCGTCTGTTGGTGTTAAAACAATCTTATATCCTGTTATTCTGTTAGGATCTACATTTGTATCTAATGTTACTGTGAATGTTCCTTTTTCTCCATCCCATGTTGGTTTTAAATTTACTCCTTGAGAATTTTTTTGTGGTATTGTATGAGTTACTGCTGCATCTTCAAATGTTATTGTATCAGTATCGGTTACTGTTTTTCCATTTACAATGCATGTTGTTGTGAATGTGTGTGTTCCTGCATTTAAATCTGTACCATAATTTAATGATATTTGTTGTTCTGGTTTTATTGTTGAAAAATCATTTCCATCTACTTCTAGTTCGCATGTTGCTCCATCTAAATTTTCTCTTATTTCTACAAAAGTTTTATCTCCTTGGAATTGTCCTCCTGGGTATTGTTGTGTTACTGTTTGTTCTAAAGTTGGATTTACTGGCTTTGGTGCTTGTCCTCCACAAGCTGTTAAACCTATTAAACCCCCAACTGCAGCAGTAAGTAACAATTTTTTCAATTTTTTCATAAAAAACCACCTTTTAATATTATAATAAATAATTATAAAC
>JALUEA010000030.1 GCA_027053135.1 Candidatus Altimarinota bacterium | reverse complement strand
CAATTGTATATAAAAAAAAATAAAATTGAAATTCATTTTCATTTTATATATCTCAAAAACATCATGCAATATAAAAATATGAAGTATGGATCATACGCCGAGTTCTGTTTTTCAGAGAAGAATCTATCTCGTTTTATATTCACATATAAAATCAAGCAGTGAGCGATTTTAAAATCAATAGTACCATGAAAAATTAAAATACACCATCTCACCTTGCTGAAATATTGGGGTTTACCGTTCATCATTATTACTAATGAGAATTTTGCAATTGCAAAACGTTTCATATCCTCTTTGATATATACAATACCAAAGATTACTGCGTCTCTGTGGCACTTTCCGTACTTTTTTCAAAGCCCCTTCCGTTAGAAGGCAATACTGGTATCTATCAGCTCGGACGTTCCTTTTGTATACATACAAATACTTCTCTCACCATACTTCATTGATATACTATACCAAAAATTTTCTTATGTATAGCAATAATACTCTTCCATAAATTTCTATGGTAAAAAAAACAAAGAATTATTAAAATAACTTGCAAGATATTGCTTTTTAAGGGACAATAAACACAGTTTTATAATAAATATACCAATGACTGAATTGAATAATACAACAACTCCAAATGTATCAGAAACAGAAAATTCAACTCCCCAACCAAAAAAATTTCAAACACTTCGAGGATTTCAGGACTTACTTCCAGAATTTCAAGATTACTATACAATGATTAAAAAAGCTGCTCGACACCGAGGGCGACAATCAGGATTTAAACGGATAACAACTCCAATAATGGAAGAAACAGGAGTATTTTCAAGATCATTAGGAGAAAGTTCTGATGTTGTACGAAAAGAAATGTTTACAATGACCAGTCGTTCAGGAAAGTTAATGACACTAAAACCAGAAGCAACTGCAGGAATTATGCGAGCATATATCGAACATGGTATGCATACTCTCCCACAACCAGTACAATTATATTCTATAGAACCACAATTCCGATATGATCGACCACAAAAAGGGCGTTTCCGACAATTTCATCAAGTAGATTTTGAAGTACTCGGAATTAAAGATCCGTCTGTAGATGCTCAAATGATCCATATGGCCTATAAAATATTAGAAGATTTGCATATTGCCGATAGAGTTGATATTCAAATTAATTCGCTTGGATCTGCAGAAAATAGAGCAGAATATATAGAAGCGTTACGAGACTTTTTCTTTGATAAAAAACAACATTTATCAGAAGATTCTCAAGCACGACTCGAAACAAATCCTCTTCGTATTCTTGACTCAAAAGATGAAGATGATCAAATTCTTGTATCTATGGCACCAAAATTAAAGGATTTTTTAAGTGAAGAGAGTAAACAATACTACGAAACAGTTAAAGAATATTTACGAGAATTAGAAGTCCCATTTTATGAAAATGAAGGACTTGTGCGAGGACTTGATTACTACTGCGATACCGTCTTTGAAATTTGGGATAAATCACAAGGAGCACAAAACGCTATTGGTGGTGGAGGTCGATATGATGGACTCGCAGAATTATTAGGAGGACAACATACTCCAGCAGTTGGGTTTGCAATGGGAGTAGAACGAATTGTCCAACATATGAAAGATGCAAAAATTACAGTTCCAGCAAAAGATAAAGTACACTTTTTTGTTGCACAACTAGGAGAAGAAGGAAAGAAAAAAGCATTAAAAATTACTACAAATCTGCGAGATTTAGGATACCATGCAATTGGTGGTATGGGGAAAAGCTCTATGAAAGCACAACTGAAAATGGCAGATAAATCTGGAGCTCGATGGGCAATTATTTTAGGCGAAGTTGAAGTACGAGAAAATAAAGCAATCTTACGAGATATGCATCTTGGAAAACAAGAAATTCTTTCTTTAGATAATATAGAACAAGCAGTAATAGAAAAACTTAATGACTCTCCAGACACATACGCTCTTGGTGAATAATATCCCTCTATTTTTTATTTCATAATATATACTCTTCATGGAAACTATTACAAATTCACGATTTTTTAGTTCAGAAGCTGGAATGCATTTTGCAGAAAAAACAGTTGAAAAATTACAAGTTCCCTTGTCACAACTTACTGTTAAAAAGTTTTCGTGTGGAGAATTTTATGTAAAATATAATGAATCACTTCGAGGAAGAGATGTGTTTTTATTTCATACTATTCGCCCAGGAACAATTAATGAGGATTTCATGCAACTTTTCTTACTCTGTGACGCAGCAAGACAAAGTTTTGCAAAAAGCATAACAATAGTTCTTCCTCATTTTGGGTATTCTCGACAAGATAAAATTCATGTAGCCAGAGAAGGAATTTCTGCAAAACTTATGGCAGATTTGTTGGTGAAATCAGGGATGACTCATATGATTACCCTTCACCTTCATTCTGATCAAACACAAGGATTTTTTGATGTACCAGTTGATAATGTTAATACACAAAACATGTTTGTTGAGTATTTTAAAAATATTCAACAAACACACAATATTCAAGATTTTATTGTAGTATCTCCTGATGCAGGAGGTGCAAAATTTGCAAAATCATTTGCAGATAAACTTGGAGTCAATTTAGCAATAATGCATAAATCAAGACCAAAACATAATCATGCAGAAATTAGTGAAGTAGTAGGAGATATAAAAGGAAAAACCTGTATCTTTGTTGATGATATGATAGATACTGCTGGAACAATATGTGCAGCAAAAGATGCATTACAAAAATACGGCGCAAATAAAGATGTATACCTTTGTGCAACTCATGCCATTTTTTCTGGACCAGCTGTAGAACGATTAAATAATGCACACTTTAAAGAAATTGTTATTTCCGATTCAATCCCTTTAAAAAAAGAAGTAAATAATGCGGTTATTCTCTCAGCAAGTACATTACTGGCAAATATTATTCGAAATACACTTGACCAAAAATCAGTATCCGAGTTGTTTTAAAGAAAAAAACAAAAAAAGAATATATTAGAATAATTTTTTATAATTTGCTACAATAAAAACGCATTTCCCATAACTCTATTCGTTTCCATGTTATGGGTATATAACAATATTATAAAAAGTATAAATGACAAATATCATTCTTTTGATAGCCAGTCTATCAACACTCGTTTTAGGAACATTTATAGGATTTTACTATGCAAAAAAACGAGCAATAAAACAAAAAGATCTTGAACTTACCAATACAATGCTCGAACGAGAACGAGAAATTGCTCGTGCAGAAAAACGACTTATACAAATAGAAAAAGAATCAGATAAAAAAGAAATGGAAGCAGAAAAAAAAGCACAACAAATTATTACTTCTGCACAAAATGAAATAGACAAAAAAGACAGACAACTTGAAAAAGAATTTGCACGACTTGAAGAAAGAGAAAAATCTTTAGATTTAAAAGTAGAAGATATATCAACACAAAAAGCACGCATTGATGCTTTAGAAAATGAAGTTATCGAACAAAAAGAAAAACTTCAACAAGTAATAGAAGAAGAAGTAACCAAACTTGAATCTATTGCTGGTCTTTCTGAAAAAGAAGCAAAAAAAGTTTTACTTGAAAAAATTGAAGAACAATCACAACAAGATTTAGTGCGAAAAATGCACAGAATGAAAGAGCAATTAGCAATAACTGTTAATGAAGAAGCTCGAAATATTATTGTTCACAGTATCCAACGTCTTGCATCTGATGTAACAGTAGAATCTACCACAACAGAAATCAAATTGGAAAATGATGATATGAAAGGACGAATTATTGGAAGAGAAGGACGAAATATTAGTGCATTAGAACGAACACTCGGAGTTGGAATTATCATTGATGATACTCCAAATATTGTAACCATTTCTTCTTTTGACCCATTACGACGATTTGTTGGATCAAAAGTGTTAAAAGAATTACTTATAGATGGTCGAATCACTCCTGCTCGTATTGAAGAAGTGTTATTACAAAAAACAAAAGAAGTTGATAAAATGATTCAAAAACTAGGAGAAGATGCTATTTTTGAAACTGGTGTTTCTGGTATACCTCCAGAAATTGCAAAAATATTAGGAAGATTACATTTTCGAACATCGTATGGACAAAATGTATTACGACACTCTATAGAATCAGCCTTTATTGCAGAGCAAATTGCTATTATGATTGGTGCGGATAGTGAATTAACAAAAAAAGCTGCATTATTACACGATTTAGGAAAAACACTTTCTCATGAAATAGGTGGAAAACATGCCCTTCTTTCAGGAGAAATTGCTCGTAAATTTGGACTGAAAGAAGACTTAGTCCATGCTATAGAAGCACATCATGAAGATATTCCACTTCAATCGATAGAAGCATATATTGTACAAGCTGCAGATGCTATTTCCGCATCACGACCGGGTGCAAGACGAGAAACTTCAGAAAAATTTATAAAACGAATGATTGAACTGGAAGGAATTGCAACATCATATAAAGGAGTAAACAAGTGTTTTGCAATGTCTGCTGGACGAGAAATATGGGTATTTGTTGATCCAAAACAAATAAATGATCTAAAAGCAGAACAACTTTCTCGTGATATTTCACGACGAATAGAAAAAGAAGTACAGTTTCCAGGGGAAGTAAAAGTTGTACTTATTCGAGAAAATCGATACACCAATACTGCTAAATAAAACAAGAAATACTTCATGTCTATTGCAAAAAAAATCCTTACGAACACCATTGTTCAAATTATTGGAAAAGTTGTTACTGCTATTATTGCGTTAGCTACCGTAAATATTTTATCTCGATATTTTTCTACCAGTGAATTTGGAGACTATGGAACAATTTACGAATATTTAGCATTATTTGGAGCTATTTCAGATATGGGGATTTATACCCTTATGCTTCGTGAAATGTCTAAAACAGAAATAGATACGGCTAAACTCTATGCGACAGGAAGCCTATTGCGTATTATTATAACTACTATTTCTATGCTCTCTGCGATAGGAATTGGTTTTTTTATTCCTGCTTATTTCTCCACTAATATCCCCTTTGGAATTATAATAGCATCTATTGGGACTTTTTTTATTTTAATGAGTGGAACAGTTTCTGTAGTCCTTCAATATACCCTACAAATGCAACAATATGCATATGCTCTGATTACTGGAAAGATCTTTACTTTTATTGGAGTAATTCTTATTACACAATACTTTTATCCTATACAAAACGGAATACATACAGGAGGAAATAGTCCATTTTTCTGGATATTATTTTTAGGATTACTTGGA
>JALUEA010000029.1 GCA_027053135.1 Candidatus Altimarinota bacterium | reverse complement strand
CAGTAGAATTATCTCATTTATCACCAGGAACATATTATTTTCAAATTACTGCAATGAATACTGCAGGAAAAGAAAATGAAAAATCTGATATTGTGTCTTTAGAAATAGTTCCTCCGCCGACGCCGACACCAACGCCGACGCCAACACCAACGCCAACGCCAACTCCAACACCAACGCCAACTCCAACACCAACTCCAACACCAACTCCAACGCCGACACCAACTGCAACTCCAACTCCAACTCCAACTCCAGAACCTGATCCTGTTATTTTTCTTACAAATAAAGAAGAGTCTATTGTTGTTGGATGGGAAAGATATAGAGATAAAGAAACAAAAAAATATGTAAAAAATTATAAGTTATATTATGGATTATCATCTCATGCGTATGCGGAAGAGGAAGAAATTTCATATCTTTCATCTTTTACTATTAAAGATTTAATACCACATGTAAAATATTATATTACAGTTGATGCTCTTGATATAAACGGAGATATTTTATATTCGTATAAAGAGGTGGTAGGAATACCGAAGGAATCGAGTTTTCATAAGGCTCCAGAAATGCAACCAACATTATATCCTGAATGGGTTGTTCAAACAGGTCCAAAAGTATTTTTATTTGTAGGAGGAATATTTCTTATATTTTCAGGATTTTTTCTATTTTTGCATAGGCGCGAACAGAAATTTTAAAAATTCCATAGGTAATAAAATATGCACCAATAATATCTATAGAATAATGTATTCGCATACTAATAACGGTAAATGCCATAAGGATAGAGATAGAAATAAAAAGATTTCTAAAGAAAGGGAAATTCCAAAAAAATAAAGAAATTAAAAAAGGAATTCCTGTATGTCCAGAAAAGAAGAGATCGTTCCGAAAAAATTGTACAATACTAAATATATTGATTGGTATGTGTAAATGGGGGGTAATATGATCCGGAGGGATTCCTATATAGGTTGAAGATATACAAATACCTCGTATAAAGAAAAAGAGTGAAAAGGTAAAAATAATAAAGGGGATTTTTTCTGGAATTTTGTATAGAGTATATCCTATTCCTAAAGGGAATAGGATCCACATTCCTAAAAAATATAAGATTGATAGATCATATTTTGGAATGATAGAAAATAAAATATCTCCCACTGGAATATTTAATGCAAAAATATCAGTAAACATAGAAAGAGTATTTTGCCACCAAATAGAAAAAATAAGGAGTATAGTGCTTCCGATTCCTTTAATAAGAAAGGATTTTGTGTTTGTACATATTTCATTTTTAAGAGGAGAAAAAAAATGTTTCATGATTTGGATACATTTGGGAATATAATTCGCTACAGAATGAGAGAACTGAATGAAATACTCTTGCATATTTTAATATTTTTTGTTAAATTTATTAAAGATTTTGATAATAAACTTATCATAAGTATCTACTTATTTATTATAACAGAATATTATGTCAAATAGAACATCTTCTCGACAACACGGATTACATCGAGTAAAGCGTCTTCAACCTACAAGTAAGCGAAAACAAAGTTTAGGAGCAAAAAGAAGAAGAGTATCAGCAGCTGCCGGACAAGATGCACGACAAGATGCAATTCGTTCTGCTATTGCAGAGTTTGAAGCGTCTGTTGTATAATAGTGCTGTATATCATAATTTAAAGTTTAATAGGATGAATAATATTGCGATTTTCCTGAAAACATCACTTCTAAGTATTATAGCAACAGTAACTTTTGGTGTTCTTTCATCAACAGTTTTTGCTTCTGACGGTGGAGCAATAGAAACATATGAAAATACTCAAGAAAGGAGTATTCTTGGTCTTTATTTAGATAATTCGGCACGGGCTCTATCAGAATTACCAAGTAAAATTTTTTCTGTTCCGCAATATTTATTTGCAGATGCTTCAAATCCGTTTGGTATTGATACTCGATTGAAAGCAGATGCAGCAAAAGAAGATGATTTACAGACTTCAGTTATTTCAATTGTTAACTATTTGTTATTGTTTTTAGGATTAGGACTCCTTGGTATTATTTTGTATAACGGTGCAATGATTATATTTAGTCAAGGAGATGAGGAAGCTCTTACTGGTGCGCGACAAGCAATTATATATGCAATTATTGGAGTTGCGGTTATTGTGTTGTCATATACGTTGGTAGATTTTATTGCCAATGTTGCAACAGGTGGAGAGCCAGTAAATGGATAAGAGAAAAGAGAAAAATAATATATAAAGAGGAGAGAGCTATATCGTATTGATATAGCTCTCTTTTTAGAGTATAATTATATGAAAATAAATACTAAATTAGAATAATCTTATGAACATGAGAGCAATCGTAGCGGATAGTATTCCTTCATTGGATAGTATTTCTGATTTTGATCCTTCATCGTTTACAGAATTTGTCAATGAAAATACTCAGGCGTCAGAGAGTGGAGTGTTCCATCACTGGTTTTTTACTGATGCTATTCCTGCTTGGGTATCATATGGAGTAAGTTTATCAATTGCTATAGCTGTTTTATTAATTGTGGTGTCTGGTATTTATTTAATGCTGAGTCCAGAGCAAGAAGATTTGAGACAAAAAGCAATAGATACTATTATTTGGTCTATAATGGGGATAGTTATTATTATGTTGTCATACACTGTTGTCGAAATAGTGAATAATATAGCATTTACAGATGGAAGTAATCCAGATATTGCTTTGCGTGTTGATGGAGCATCACAAAGTGGTTTAGATAAGTTGGTGAAAGGAGATTTACGATCTGAATTAATACCAGAACTTATCCAGACAATTTTAAAGTTTATGGGAACTATAGCATTTTTATTATTTATTTATGCAGGAAGTATATTAGTGTTGCGAGATGGTGATGATGAAAAAGTTACAAAAGCAAAAAATATCCTTATTTATTCCCTTGTTGGTGCGGTTGTTTCATTATTAGCATATCTTGTTATAGAAGCAGTGATTCAATTTGATTTTAATTAGATAATGGAGTAAAAGAGCTCCAAAATAGTCGAGAAATTCTTGCAACATTAAATTTTTCTTGTATAAGTTTTTGTCCTTGTTCTGCAATTTGTAATGATTTGTCTTTATTATGAGCAATAATTATGAGTGTATGGGCAAGGTTTTCATAATTCCCCGCTTCAAAGAAGAATGCATTTTCTTTATCGGTAAAAATTTTTGCAGGAGTTCCTCTATTTGATGTACAAAGGACACGTTTACTTGCAGCTGCTTCGATTGCAGTTCTTCCAAATGGTTCTTCTTCTGTTGAAGCATGAATAATAATTTTTGATTGTTTAAGAGCAACTTGGAGAGAGGTAAATCCTGCAAAGGTAACATTTTCTTCAAGATTATGTTCTTTTACAAAGGTATAAAGACTATTTTTAAATTCTATATCTTCTGTTTTTTGAGAACTTTCTCCGTAAAATGTAAAGGTAAAAGGATACTCTTTGGCATTTTCTTTAAGCCATAATGCTGCTTTGAGGACTGTCATTTGTCCTTTCCATTCAGTAAGTCGTCCAATAATTCCTATATCAAAGAGAGGAGCTTTTACAGAAGGTATACTGTTTAGAAATTCTATATCAACACCATTTTGTATTACTTCTATTTTCCATGGTTTAATTCCTCTTTTGAGTAAATATGTTTTAAGTGAATATGAACATGTTAAGACTTGAGAAAATCGAGGAATAATAAGTTTACCAAGAATATTTGGAAATGTGTAATCATGTGCCATATAAATTGTTTTGGTGTGTTTTGGAAAGAATATTTGTGCTACTCCTGTGATAAGTGCAGATCGAACAGTATTACTGTATACAATATCATAGTTTTTTTCTTGTACAATTTTTTTTACGTTCCATACCGATTGTATAAACTTTTTGAGTGTTGTATACGAAAATGGTTTAAGTCGAGGAAGATATAATTCTTTATGTGTAAGTGTTATATTTGATATATCTGTTTCTTCTGATAATGTTTTTTGTACAATCTGTATTTTTCGAGCAAAGGTGTTTGTAGTTGTATCGGTAGATTGAGAATATATATCAAGAGTGAAATGTGTATTTGGATTTTCTTTTGCAAATCGAATAAGTCCATAAAACATATCGATTGAAAAAAGTTCTGCACCTCCTAATAGTTCTCCATTATCTATCCAGCAAATTGTAATATTGTTCACAGTAGTCTTCATGAAATTGTAAGGATAATATTAGTTTGTAATTTTTTCTACTTGAATTAGTATACCTGTTTTTTTCCCTCGTTGAGAAATCAGTTTAATATGTGCATTTTTTGTTATTTTTTGTGTTAATAATTCATGAGTAATTATATATTCTACTTGTTCTTGAATAACTTTTTTAATTTTTCGTGCACCATTAGTGCTATCAAAACTTTCTTTTGCGAGATATGTTATGACACCTTCTGATTGCGTAAGGAACAAATTTTGTTGTTTTAATCGTTTTGCGAGTTTTTTTAATTCAAGGACAACTATTGACCGAATTGATTTATTACTTAATGGTTTAAAAATAATTGCTTTGTCAAGACGCCCAAGAAATTCTGGTTTGAAATGATTTTTTACTTGTTCTAAAACGAGTGCAGATTTTTCTGCAAAATCTGCATTGGCTTTTTCTACTTGTGATAATGGCATTGTAAATCCAATTTTGCTAGCAGAATTGGTTAAAATATCTGCACCTATATTTGATGTTAAGACGATAAGTGTGTTTTTAAAATCTACTTTTCGCCCTTTATTATCGGTTAAATATCCATCTTCAAAAATTTGTAACAGCATGTTTTGAAAATCAACATGTGCTTTTTCAATTTCATCAAAGAGGATAAGAGAATATGGGTTCCTTCGTACTTTTTCTGTTAATTCACCACCTTCTTCGTATCCAACATATCCTGCAGAAGCTCCCACAAGTCGTGAAGTGGCATGTTTTTCTGCAAATTCAGACATGTCAATTTTAATTAAACTTTCTTCTCGTCCATAAATTTCTTTTGCAAGTACTCGAACAAGTTCCGTTTTTCCTACTCCAGTAGGACCAAGAAATAAAAATTTTCCTATAGGTTTATTGGGGTCAGAAATTCCTGCACGAGATCGATGAATAGCTTTTGTAATTTTTTCTATTGCTTCTTTTTGTCCAATAATTTGTTTTTCAAGTGTGTGAGAGAGTGATAATAATTTTTCTATATCATCATTTCCAAGTTTTTCTAAAGGTACTCCTGTTATTTTTGAAACAGTTTCTTCTATATTATGATCAGTAATGGTGACTCGTTCTGCT